>DATNOW010000296.1:0-7538 GCA_036703515.1 Chroococcidiopsis sp. | reverse complement strand
GGTTTGAATCTGGTTAACAAAAGAGCGATCGACCTTTAAGCCCGTCACTGGCAGTTGATGCAAATAGCTCAGCGAGGAATAGCCGGTGCCAAAATCGTCAATGCTGACTTGAATATTGCGCTGCTTAAGCTGGCTGAGGAGGCAAATCGTCGATTCTATGTCGTCGATTAACATGCTCTCGGTAATTTCTAAGGTCAGGCCGCGGCCGGTTAACCCCGTCTGGGCCAAGACGCGATCGATTTCGACGAGCAGATCGGGGCGGCGCAGGTCGTGAACCGAAAGGTTGACGTTCATTTTTAACCCAGACAAATGGGGGAATGTCGCTTTCCAGGCAGCCAACTGCTGGCAGGCGGTATGCAGCGCCCAGGTATCGATCGCCGTGATCAGACCAATTTCCTCAGCCACGGCGATAAATTCACTCGGTTGCTTTAAGCCTTGGCTGGGATGCTGCCAGCGGATCAGCGCTTCAAAGCCCACCAGTTGGCCGGTGTCGAGGGCGACGGTGGGCTGGTAGTGCAAAATAAATTCGCGACTGGCGATCGCCCGCCGCAGATCGTTTTCTAAATGCAGCCGCTGCAAGGCCTGGGCGTGCATTTCAGCATCAAAGATTTCGTAGCGCCCTTTGCCTCTGGCTTTGGCCCGATACATCGCAATGTCGGCATCGCGCAACAGTTGAGATGCTTGGGTGTAGCTGGCAGCACCCAGCACAATGCCAATGCTCGATGGCGTATAGACTTCGCGCCCGTCAACGGTCAATGGCGTTTGCAAGGCCGCAAAAATCCGTTCGGTGACCCGCACGGCAGCTTGCACACCGTCGATTTCTTCTAATAGGATGACAAACTCATCGCCGCCTAAGCGCACGGCCAAGTCAGTGGGGCGCAGCGTGGCTTGGAGCGTCTGGGCGATGGCGATCAGGAGCTGATCGCCTGCTAGGTGCCCTAGGCTGTCATTGACTACTTTAAATCGATCGA
Source organism: Chroococcidiopsis sp. (assembly GCA_036703515.1). Lineage (GTDB taxonomy): Bacteria > Cyanobacteriota > Cyanobacteriia > Elainellales > Elainellaceae > DATNOW01. The sequence continues at coordinate 6,567 of DATNOW010000296.1, read as the reverse complement.
GGTCGAGAAACAGCACGGCATAGCGATATTGCCCACGCCGCTGGGCCCGGTGGATGGCCAGATCAAGCCGCTCCATCAGCAGGTAGCGGTTGGGCAAGCCGGTCAGGGTATCGTGGAGGGCGTCGTGGCGCAGTTGTTCTTGGGCCTGGACGCGATCGGTGACATCCCGCGAGGTGGTTTGCAGCTGAATGATTTGGCCAGCCGCATTGACAATGGGTTTAAACAGCGTTTCAAACCAGATGTAGTGCCCTGTTTTCTGCCGCATGCGATAGGTGACGGGGGTTGACTTGCCCGCGATCGCCGCAATTCGGCTTTCGTTTTGCAGGCGATCGCGATCGTCGGGATGGGCAAACTGGTAAGGGTCTTGCCCCAGCAATTCGTCATAGCGGTAGCCCAGTAGGGCTTCGCAGGACGGGCTGACATACAGGTATCGACCGTTGAGGTCGTGCAGGCAAACCAAATCGTTGATATTCTCGGCCAGCAGGCGGTAGCGACGTTCACTTTCGCGCATGGCCTCTGCGCTATGTTTGCGATCGCTGACATCCAAAATCAACGTATCCCAGATAATGTCGCCATTGGCTTGACGGGTAGGGCGACCCGCCGCCTCCAGCCACTTTTCCCGGCCCGAACGGGGTCGAATCCGCCAGGTGCACGACCACGGGTTGAGGGTGCGGGCCGACTCCATCACCGACTCATACATAGCGAGCTGATCGTCGGGATGGATCATCTGCCAGAGGATGCTGGCATCTTCAACAACTGCCTCGGCCTCTACTTCCCACAGTTGGTCACAGCCCGGACTCATATACAGCACGCTGTCTGTGCCATCAGAGCGCAGCAGATAGCGAAAAATCGCACCTGGCACATTGGCGGCCATATTCTGAAACCGGGTTTCACTGTCGCGCAGGGCCGCCTCAATTCGGCTGCGTTCTACTAGTTCGAGCTGCATCTGGCGGTAGAGATTGGCTTGCTGAATGGCGACTTCAAGCTGTTCTGCGACGGCCTGTACCAGTGCAACTTGGTCATCGCTCCAGCGAAACGGGTGTTGGGTGGTTGTAATGGTAAAACTGCCCCAGAGTTGACCTTCAACGGTCAGGGGAATCAGCAGCCAGGCACCGGGGAGGGTTTGAGCAACTTCGCGATTAACCGCATCCCCAAGCTGGGTGGTATCTTCAACCCGCACAATTTGCAACTGCTTGAGCTGGGCCGCGAAGGGATTGCCCGCGTCAGGAATTTCTAAACCGAGGGTGTTGGGCAGGCGGTCATGGTGGCGAAACTCAGCTACGTGACGCCATAGGTTTTGCTGGGGTAAATATTGCACCACAAAACAATTGAGCCCTGGAAACAGTTGGGCTGTTTCGGCGGTGGCGGTGGCAAAGATGGTGTCTAACTCAAGGGAGTTGCGAATCACCTGAAAAACGCGGTTGAGCGCCTGTTCGCGCTGGATTTTCTCCTGTAGTGCAGTGATATCGCGCCCGACCGATTGAATTTCGATCAACTGCCCGCGATCGCCAAAAATGCCGCGATTGATCCACTGCGTCCAGCCAATGTGACCGTCAGAGCGATAGTCGCGATTGATATTTTCAAACGTGGGCTGTGCGGGAGTGAGAGCCGCGATTTTACGGTAGATCTCGCTTAACTCCTCTGGTGGCACAAAACTATCCCAGGTTAGCCCAATCACGCTCTCGACGGGTTGCCCCAGGGCAAAGCACAGGGCTTCGTTGGCAAAGGTAATGGTGGTGTCGGGCAGCGATCGCAAAATCAGATCGGTTTGCGCCTGGATCACCTGGCGGTAGCGAGATTCGCTATTGAGTAGGGTCTTTTTGATGATCTGCTGCTCTTGTTCGCTGCGCTTACGAGGGCTGATGTCTTGCACAATTGCGATCGCAAACAGCACCTGTCCCTGCTGATTTTGCACGGGGGCAGCCCATACCTCTAGGGCAACGCTGGCTTGACCCACACGATGGCATTCGATGTCGTCCACACGCACGGTTTCGCCCGCCAGTGCCCGCCGGATCGGCAATCGCTGGGCGGCATAGGGAGTGCCCGTGTTGGTCTGATAGAGCGTGATGTGGGGATGGGGGCGATCGCCATACAGCACCGAGCGCGGATAGAGGGAGGGTGGCGTAGTGGGATCAAGAGAATCAGCCGGATTACGGGGATCGAGGAGATCAAGACCCAGCAGCATTTGGGCGATCGCATTGCTGTAGATCACCTGCCCCGCTGCATTGTGGATGGCGATGCCGGTCGGCGCTGCATTGAGGCACTGCACAATATGGCGATCGCTCAGCGCCTCTGTATTGCCTAAGAGGGAACCGAAGAGAGCGGCGATCGCCCGTTGCACCGATGGGGGTGTCAATTCCCACTCTTCTAGAGAAACCTGCGCACTGAGACTGGGATGCAGGTTTTCCATAATCTCGACATGGACGAAGGAATTAGGAGGTTTTTAGCAGTTTATAAAAGGTTTTTTATAAAGTGTAACGCTCCAAATCGTCCCTGCCTAAAATGCGTTCCTTAGTCTGTCTGTCCTGCTTTTATATCTGTCTTGCGTGCCTTTATACACTTGCGTGCCTTTATACACTTGCGTGCCTTTATACACTTGCGTGCCCTGGTATACTTGCGTGCCCTGATACAAGAGTGCGGCCCTTACAGCAGAGTGCTGCTTTTATAAAATGGACGTTTGACCACGGTAGCGGGGTAAAGCTTGCCGCGAATTTCGACCTCTAGCGGTTGCCCGATTTTGGCCAGGGCGGTGGGTACATAGGCCAAGGCGATCGGTACACCTAGAGTGGGGGCGAGGGTGCCACTCGTCACCATGCCGGTCGGTTCGCCATCATGCACCACACGGTAGTCGTGGCGTGCGATGTTGCGCCCTTGCATTTGCAGCCCCACCAGTCGCCGCTGTACCCCATTTTGCTTTTGGGACTCTAAGACCGATCGCCCCAAAAAATCCCCCGGTTTATCGAGGTGGACGAGCCAGCCCAATCCGGCTTCGAGGGGAGTGGTAGTTTCGTCGATGTCTTGCCCATACAGCGCCATAGCCGCTTCTAGGCGCAGGGTGTCGCGTGCCCCTAAGCCGCAGGGCGTTACCCCCGCCGCCAAAAGCGATCGCCACAGTTCTACCCCAACGGCCGGGGGCATCATCACCTCATAGCCATCTTCGCCCGTATACCCCGTCCGCGCTAAGAATCCAGGCTCCCCTAAGACCAAGCTTTCGAGGTGCCCAAAGCGGGGGATAGCGGTCAAATCATCGCTGACATAGGCCTGCAAAATGGCGATCGCCTTTGGCCCCTGCACGGCAATCAGCGCTTGCTCTGGCGAATGGTCTTGAAACACAACATCACGGTCATCAAGATGGGCTGTCAGCCACGCCTTATCTTTATCGGTGGTGGCCGCATTGACGATAGTGGTCACCCGCTGCTGCCCGTCGCCAGTGATTCCCTGGTAGTAGATAATCAGGTCGTCGAGAATGCCGCCCTCTGTGTTGAGCAACACGGTGTATTGCGCCTGCCCCGGCTGCAACCGGCTGAGGTCAGACGGCACAAGCTGCTGCAAATGATCGATCAGATTGGGGCCATGCAGTTCAAACTTACCCATGTGGGAAATATCAAACATGCCGGACTGCTGCCGCACGGCCTGGTGTTCTTGCCCAATGCCGCTGTATTGCACTGGCATTTCCCAGCCCGAAAATGGCACCATTCGCGCCTTGAGGTCGAGATGAAGGGGGTATAGCGGGGTACGCGATAGGGTTTCTGGCTGCAATTCCTCAGACACGCAATGCTCCGTCAAAATGCTGCGGGACAAAATACCTATTCATCCTAAGCGGTCTGCGGGTGAGAATCTAGCGGCGATCGCAGCAAAATCTACAAATGACTATGCAAAAATAAAACCCCCAGCAGGAAGCCGGGGGTTCAAATCAGGGTGCATCTACCATTTCTATATCCCCAGGCAGGAAGGGAACATCAGGAAGAATTTCAAAAAATGTAGGTGGAAAAGCATAATGCGATCGCCTGATTTACGCCTCACCAACAGACAAAAATAAAACCCCCAGCGGGAAGCCAGGGGTTCAAATCAGGGTGCATCTACCACTCCTATATCCCCAAGAAGAGAAGGAGAATCAGGAAGAATTTCAAGAAAAAAGCGTAGGTGGAAAAGCATGATGCGATCGCCTGATTTACGCCTCACCAACAGACAAAAATAAAACCCCCAGCGGGTGGCTGAGGGTTCAAATCAGGGTGCATCTACCACTTCTATATCCCCAGGAAGAGAAGGGGAATCAGGAAGAATTTTCAGAAAAAATGGGATGCTCTGACTTTTTTGAAACTCCTGTTGCAACAGATAAAAATAAAACCCCCAGCGGGAAGCCAGGGGTTCAAATCAGGGTGCATCTACCACTCTCTTATCCGTGGCGAAGACACCGCGATCAGGATACTTTCAAAAATTCATTCAAAATTCGTTCAAAATCAACTCAAACCCCGCCTAATCTTGGCTGCTGATTGACTGATAAATCTTTCCCTGAGGTTGGGTTAAACAGCGGGAAACCCTGTGCTAGCCAAGATTATGTCGGGTTGCGCTGTCGCTAACCCAACCTGCGTCAGAATGATCCCTTGCCCCGATATCAGTCTGCATCGGTCAGCATATCGAGAGCCGCTTCTGCTGAATCCCACGCCTCATCGATCGCGTCAGCAATCAGCGGGTTGAGGTAACGCACATCATCGGCCAAGTGCATCAATTCATCAGATAGGCGAAGCAGCCGCGCCTCTGCAATTTGTTTGACTTTGAGGCGATCGCTCAGATACTTGGCGCTGTGTTTGCGAATGGGCGCTACGGGCTGTTCGTAGAGTTCGGCGATCGCGGTAAGTTCGGCATCGCCCTCAAAGGAATCTTCTCCAGAAGTATCCCCAGGATTATTTCCAGAATTATTGGCGCGATCGCTGGCGATGTCGGCACCATCGCTCGTCAACCCACCCAAACGGAGCTTGGTGGTGCGTCCAGCGATAAACTTAACGCTAGAAGAGCCTTCCATCTCGTTAAAACGACTTTGTTGCGCACGCTGACTCGGTTTCATGGTGTTCATTCCTCAAAGATGGGAGGAGGTTGTGATTTCCAATGGTGACTTCAATAGACCGTGTTAGTTCTAGAGTTCCCTAACTTCTGAGCCGTGACTCGCTAAATTCTGGTTGGTTAACGATAATGCCCGACAGGGTAACAGCAGAAGTATCCCTTGATACCATTCTGCCATTGATCATTCATTGCAAACCAGCGATCGGTGATGGTTCGGTGGGCGCGGGGTTGGTGAATGTCAGCTAGCGATTCATCTCTAGAGCCCTACTCCTCGACCGTAACGTTACCAGTGGGCGATCGCCATCATCCAAGCGGGTGAGGGTTTTTAGAGCGGGTGCTGAGACGGTGTACCAATCGAGCGGGGAAACTGGGGCGGAGTAGGTTTAACTTTGTGAAGATAGATGCAGTGGCGCGCCCCACGACTGAGGGGGGTTGAGAAGGCGTCTACTCCGGCGATCGCCCCACCTAACTTTTGTACAGCGGCTTGCAAAGACTCGTGTTCTTCGTCACTCCACTGCCCGCGATAGAGCACCGCCTGCCCGCCGACGGCCAGCAGCGGCAGCGCGTATTCCGCACAGACCGACACCGCCGCCACCGCCCGAATCAGCGCCAGATCGTAGATTTCACGATGATGCAGACCCCGCCCTAGGGTTTCTGCCCGCCCGACCATAGGCTTGGCGTTGGTGATGCCCGATGCTGGGAGTGCAGCATTGAGAAAAGCAATTTTCTTCTGGGTCGAGTCGAGCAGCGTGACCGTTGCCGTGGGTAGGGCGATCGCGACCGGTACTCCTGGAAAGCCCGCCCCCGTGCCAATGTCAATGATGCGACTAGGAATAGTGGGGCTAGCCGAAATAGCGGGGATAGTGGGGATAGACGAAACTACCGCCGCCAGCGAATCTTCCAGTGAAGTTTCCGGCAGACTTTCTAGTGGGCTTTCCGGCAGAGCTTCTAGGGGACTTTCCGGTAGACTCTCTAGCGGCGGTGTAGACAACCATGGTGCCAGCGCCCGCAGCGAATCCCATAGGTGCTTTTCCCAAAATTCGCTAGGGTCTGTAATCCGCGTCAGGTTAAGTTGGCGATTGCCCTGCACCACCTGCCGATAAAACTGCTGAAACTGCTGCTGTTGGGTTGCATTCGGCTGCCAATGCAGGGTTTGCTGCCAGCATTCAAGCATGGCGGGCATATCGGCTATTTCTGCCTCGTTTGGCTCGTTTGGCGTTGCTGGTAACTCTAACTCTGTCACACCCCTTCTCCTGATCTGATTTTTAACTCAACTCTGACTGGGCAATCTCCTGAAGACTCCACATTATGCCAAGTCATATAACGCTTTAAACCAGGTCACAAATAGTTGGGCTTGCGGATGGGTTGGATTCAAAATGCGTTCTCTTACCGCTTCGTGCAGTTGCCGCCCTGGTGGATTTTGCCAAGCCAGCCAAGTGTAAATATTGGCCTTATCACGATGGGCATCCGTAAAGGTTGCACCTTGATTTCTAGACTCTTGGGTTG
>DATNOW010000295.1:0-5109 GCA_036703515.1 Chroococcidiopsis sp. | reverse complement strand
ACCAAGCTGCTAGACCTCGGTTTGCAGCCCCACCTGCTGTCTGATTCATTGCTCGACTCCCTGCTCAACTTTGCTGTGCAGTACAAGTCGCGGGTTGATGAAAAAGAAATTCTGCCCAAGGTGAAGTGGAAAGGCTAAACTACGTCGATTGCGACCTGTGGGGGCTAATCTGGCCGCTGCCGGTCGCGATCGCCACTCCCAGTCCGTGTTCTCCGTCCTAATACGTCGCTTCACTATGCGTATTGCGTTATTTACCGAAACATTTCTACCCAAGGTAGACGGCATCGTCACGCGCTTGAGTCACACGGTTGACCACTTGCAGCGCCAAGGCGATCAGGTGCTGGTATTTTCGCCCGACGGGGGGTTACGAGACTACAAGGGAGCCAAGATCTATGGCGTTCCTGGGTTTCCCCTGCCGCTCTATCCCGAACTCAAGCTAGCGCTGCCGCGCCCCTCCTTTCGGCAGGTGCTCGAAAGTTTTCAACCCGACTTAATCCACGTCGTCAACCCCGCCGTTTTGGGATTGGGTGGGCTGTATTACGCCAAGTCGCTGGGGGTGCCGCTGGTGGCGTCTTACCACACCCACTTGCCCAAGTACCTAGAACACTATGGCTTGGGGATGCTAGAGGGGCTGCTGTGGGAGTTGCTCAAGGTGGCCCACAATCAGGCGTTGCTCAACCTCTGCACCTCAACCGCGATGCAGGAGCAGCTCACTGACCACGGCATTGAGCGGGTTGAGCTGTGGCAAAAGGGCGTCGATACCGAGCTATTTCAGCCCCACTTGGCCAATCCTGAGGTGCGATCGCAGCTTTCGCAGGGGCACCCCGATAGCCCGCTGTTGCTCTACGTCGGTCGCCTCTCTGCCGAAAAAGAAATTGATCGGATTAAGCCAATTTTAGAAGCGATCCCCGGTGCTCGGCTGGCGCTGGTCGGTGACGGCCCCTATCGCCAAGACCTCGAAGCCTACTTTGCTGACACTCCCACCTACTTTGCGGGCTACCGCACGGGCGTTGACCTGGCCGCCGCCTTTGCCTCGGCCGATGCCTTTATTTTCCCCTCCCGCACCGAAACCTTAGGGCTGGTGCTGCTCGAAGCCATGGCCGCCGGGTGCCCGGTGATTGCGGCTAATGCGGGCGGCATTCCCGATATTGTCACCGATGGAGTAAACGGCTATTTGTTTGATCCCAGCGACGATCAAGGGGCGATCGCCGCCACCCGTCGCTTGCTTGACAACGCCGCAGAGCGTGAGCAAATCCGCCACAATGCTCGCCAAGAAGCCGAACGCTGGGGCTGGTCTGCTGCCACCCGTCAACTCCGCCGCTACTATCAGTCAGTACTTTCGTCGTCATCATTGATGGCAGCCTAGAGTAGTGGGTGATTCATCCTGCCATCCACCTTTTGTATACGTTGCCTCTTGTTGAACGGGGATTCACCGGATAAATTCTTAAGTAAGTGTTTTTGATCGTCCCAGAGGCCCTGGACGCAGCAGGTGCGATCGCACACTATTCCCGTTATTTATGGGCGCTAACAGGCTGTATGACCGATGGATAGGGGCTAGTCGAGCTGAGCCAAAGACTAACCGAAGAAACCCATCGAAATTGTAAACAGCACTGTAAAGTAAAGCCAGGGACTTAAGATATTTTTTTAGTTAAAGCTCCGTTTTGGAAATCAGTATGAAGGCTTCATCCTCGCATCTACAAGGTCGGAACCCTGCTGACGACCCCAATGCTCCTATTGAGGTTGACTCGGAGGTGATCGAAGCAACCGCCTACCGGCTTGAATCGACGGATGTTAGCGGAGTCATTGACGTTAGCCCGGTGACAGAAATTGAGGTGATTTCTGATACCAGCGGCGAAGATATGACCGGTGTTCCCCAAGACGGTGAGTTTTTGGCCGAGCCGGGCTCGCCCGCCAACAGCACCGCTTTAGTGCGGGCCAAGGGATCGTTTTCGACCTTCCTCGCTCCCCTGACGCAAGACTCGTTCCGTCAGGTCGTCACTGATGTTGAAGAGAAGCTCAAGGTGGTCAATCAAACCCTGTCGATGCTCGACATGCAGGGGTTTGACTCGATCCTCGAAGAGATGCTGAGCTCGATTACCTTTAAGACCGCAGAGTTGCTCAATGCCGATCGGGCCAGTATTTTCTTGCTCGATGACGAGAAAGACGAGCTCTATACGATTGTTGCCCAGGGTGGCGGCGGCGGCACGTTAGAAATTCGTATCCCGGCTGATAAGGGCATCGCTGGCGAGGTCGCCACTTCTAAAAAAGGCGTCAATATTCCCTACGACTTCTTTGACGATCCCCGCTCGGCCCAGGCCAAAATTCAGTACGAAAAAACCGGGTATCGCACCTACACCATGTTGGCCATGCCGCTGCTTGACGAAAAGGGCGACCTGGTGGCCGTGGTGCAGATGATGAATAAGATGGTGCCTAATCCCGACCCATCCCATCCCTTGGCGGCTAAGGTTGATCCCGACGGCTTTAAGACCAGTGATGAGCAGCTGTTTGAGGAGTTTGCCCCATCGATTCGGCTGATTTTAGAATCTTCGCGCTCGTTTTATGTGGCGACGCAAAAGCAGCGGGCCGCGAACGCGTTAATCAAAGCCACCCAGTCCCTGAGCCAAAGTAGTCTCGACCTCGACGACACCCTCAAGCGGGTGATGGACGAAGCTAAGGAGTTGATGAATGCCGATCGCAGCACCCTCTGGCTGATTGATCCTGACACCAACGAAATCTGGACAAAAATCGAGAATGCCGATGGCACACTCAAGGAACTGCGGATTCCGGTCGGGATCGGCTTTGCTGGGCATGTGGCGGCGACGGGTAAGGTGCTGAATATTCCCTTTGACCTGTATTCGCACCCCGATTCTGAAACTTCTAAGGCGCTCGATCAGACCAACGGCTATCGCACCTGTAGCCTGTTGTGTATGCCGGTTTTTGCCGATGGTGAGCTGATTGGTGTCACCCAATTGCTCAACAAGAAAAAGCAGGGCGAGTTTCCACCCTACGATCCCGCCTGTTGGCCAGAAGCGCCAGACTGCTGGCGGGCTAGCTTTAATCGCACCGACCAAGAGTTTATGGAAACCTTCAATATTCAAGCGGGGGTGGCGCTCAAAAATGCCAAGCTGTTTGCGACGGTGAAGCAGCAGGAGCAGATGCAGCGAGATATTTTGCGATCGCTCTCGAATGGCGTGATTTCGACCGATAAAGACGGCGGCATCATTGCCGTTAATGAAAGCGCCAAAGAAATGCTGGGCGTTGCGGCCGACGAAAGCCTGGAAGGGCGCTCGGTGTGTGACCTGATCCGCACCGAAAAAGGCGACTTCCCGCGTTGGTTTAACTCTGCCCTCAAGGGTTTGGATAGCAAGAGTCGGCAGCAATATTATCCGGATCAAACGCTGCAGTCGGTTTATAGCAGCGAGCAGCATAGCGTCAACCTATCGATCAATACGATCGCCGATGCCAACGATAGCAAGCAGGTGTCGGGGGCGCTGGTGGTGATGGATGACATCAGCGATGAAAAGCGGCTGAAGAGCACGATGTATCGCTACATGACCCAAGAGCTGGCCGAACAGCTGCTCAGCAGCGGCGAAGCCAAACTAGGGGGCGATCGCAAAGACGTATCGGTGCTGTTCTCTGACATTCGCGGCTACACCTCCCTGACCGAAAGCATGGAAGCCGAAGAGGTCGTCACCATGCTCAACGAATACTTTGAGGCCATGGTCGAGGCCGTCTTTACCTACAAAGGCACCCTCGATAAATACATCGGTGACGCCATCATGGCGGTGTTTGGTTCGCCCCTGCCCCTCGACGACCACGCCTGGATGGCGGCCCAAACCGCGATCGAAATGCGGCATCGGCTGGCCCACTTTAATGCGTCGCGCCCGGAAGCCGCTAAGATTCGCATCGGCATCGGCATCAACTCTGACTCGGTGATTAGCGGCAACATTGGCTCTAGTCGGCGGATGGAATTTACGGCGATCGGCGATGGCGTCAACTTAGGTTCGCGCTTAGAAAGCGCCAGCAAGCAGTATGGCTGCGACATCGTGATCAGCGATAGCACCTATGAAGCCTGCAAAGATCGGATCTGGGCCCGCGAGCTAGACCGCATTCGGGTTAAGGGCAAAACCAAGCCCGTCAGCGTTTATGGCTTGGTGGCGCTGCGCAGCGAAGAGATTTCTGACGATGCCAAGCGCATCATTGAGCTGTATAACGAAGGGCGTAAGCACTATTTGGCCCGCAACTTTACCAAGGCGCTGCTCGCCTTTGGCACCATCCTGGAAGACTTTGACAGCAAAGACAAAGCTTCAGAGCTACACCTCAAGCGGATCAACTACTGGCTCAGCCATCCGCCCAGCGATGAAGTCTGGGATGAGGGGGTTTGGACGTTGACCGAAAAGTAGCGTGGTGCGATCGCCTGCCCTGGGTTCTGCCTGCGCTATCCACCCGGTAGCCCACTCGATAGTTCATCAGATAAGTCCACCCAGCGGGGGAGAGTCTGCTCTAGTTCTATGGCTCTGCCCCTCGACAGTGCGGCGTTTTCACTCCACGGCGAGCTGGACTGGGGGCAACGCCTTGGCTAAACCGTTGGCTGAACCGTTGGCTGAACCATTGGCTAAACCATTGGCTAAACAGCCTAGATACCAGTGCAGATGCTCAACCGCGTGCTGCAGATAGCGGCAGTCGTCGTATAAAACGCTGAGCAGCATCGCCCCTTCCAGAGTGGAGATAAAGAGAATGGCGATCGCCTCCGTCTGGATGCTCTCCGGCAGTTCACCGCATTCAACTGCTTTAAGCGCCGTATTGGCAATTAAGTCTTTGAGCTGCCCCATGGCATCTTGGGCTTTGTGCCGCAGTGTTGGCATCTGTCGCTTGGCCTCTACGGCCGTATTCAGCACCTGACAGCCCGAGGGAAAGCCTGGGTTTTGGGTATATAGTTCAGCAAAGGCCGTGGCGATCGCCTTTAGCTGCCCTAGAGCGGTGACTTGGGTGCTCATTCCCTGCCGCAGCCGCTGCGAAAGCACGGCACAGGCATACTCAAAGGTGGCGATCGCTAGCTCATCTTTACTGGCAAAGTGATTATAGAGCCCACCCCGCTGAATGCCCGTA
>DATNOW010000294.1:0-2791 GCA_036703515.1 Chroococcidiopsis sp. | reverse complement strand
GATTGAATAGTGAAGTGGCGGAAGCCGCTGTGCTGAAAGCGATCGGGGTTGTAACCAATGATTCGAGATGTAACCAGTACTTGGGCTTTGGGATATTGCTGCGAAAAGCGAATGATATCGTCAATGATAAGCTGAAGTTCTCTAACAAATCGCTTGATAAAGTAGCCAACTGCCACCGCCATTGGTGTTTTCAGTGTGGGGGCATTTAGTCGGCTGACTCCGTTACTTAGGTAATCCTTAAAAAAATCTTGAGCATACCCCTCTAGGACAGGCTTGCTCAAATCAAGAACTTGCTCCAGCGCTAGCTTGCCTAACTCTGCTCCTGTTGTGACTGCCAACCATTCCAGCATACTGGGATTTTAGAAATGACCAAATACTACCCCTAATATCGCACTCACACTGGGCAGATGCCAAAGATTGCAAACTCAAGCTATAGCAGGTAACCTTGCGCTACGCCCTCACTAATAACTCAGGCAGCACAACCAATATCACTTCCTAATTCAGCTTGACTAAACTGAAAGCAGCGCAGAGGGCATGGCAATGGTGGGTTGAAACCATTGCTGTCGGTGGTGTTGGTGATTGACAGTTGGGTTGTGCTGTAGAGTGTTGTCTTCGATTTTGGCGTGGTTATGATTGCACGGGGTTTCCAAAAAGTTGGGTTGCTGTTATCAAATCGGCGGGTTCAGATTGGGTTGCTGTGGGGGGTGGCGATCGCCATCGTTTGCCTCAGCCCGCTGCGCTCTTTACTCAATCGCGATACCTTAGTGGCTTTTCTGCAAACGCTGGGGCCGTGGGGGCCAATCTTGTTTGCGGGGCTGTATGCCGTGTCGATGGTGATTGGCTTACCCACCGTGATTTTTACGATCGCGGGCGGTGCTGTGTTTGGCTTATTGTGGGGCACGGTTTACTCGGTGATGGGGGCAACCCTGGGCGCAATGGGGGCGTTTTGTCTGAGTCGCTATTTATTGCGACACTGGGCGGAGCAGCGTTTTGGGCATAACCCTACGCTCAAAAAATTCCAGCGGGGCATTGCGGCCCATACGCTGCCATTTGTGATTTCGGTGCGTTTTATTCCTGTCACTCCCTTTAACCTAGAAAACTATCTATTTGGTCTGACGGTGATTGATTGGCGACCTTATCTGTTTGGCACGGTGGTTGGCATTATTCCCGGCACCCTGGCCTACACGTGGGTTGGCGTTACGGGGGCCGGCGCGCTGGAGGGTGAGAGCGGATTTTCCTTTATGCTGGCGATCAGCTTTTTGTTGGCGCTTTCGACTGCGCCGCTGCTGGTTTCCTATTGGCGTCATCGCCAGTCGTCTAAGCCTTGACTACACTGGAAGCAGCGCAGCGGACAAGGGAATGGTGGGATTAGTATGGTGCGATTAAGGGCGTGGCAGTGGGTGGTGTTGGTGTCTCCGATCGCCCTGGTGGTGACGATTATCTTGGTGGCGGCGGGCTGGCAGCTTCATACCTGGGGGCTAAGCTGGATCTGGGCAGCGGTGACGCTGCTGCTGCTGGGCTGGCGGTGGCTGCTGGTGCGCTGGACGCAGCCAGTGGTGCAGCAAATGGAAGCGGTGGTGGCCCAGGTGAGCAAAGATCTGGAGGCGGCAGAGGCGGCGATCGCTTTGCCTGATGCCTCTAACCAGCCTGACCTAGAGCTGACCCTGCAAGCGATTTTTGCTGAAGCGCAAAACGATCTCCCGATCTGGGAAGACTGGACGACCTTTTGGCTGCGCTGCCGTGAAGTGGTGGTGGCGATCGCCCACCTGTATCACCCTGAGGTCAAATATCCCCTGCTCAATATTTATATCCCCCAAGCCTATGGGCTGATTCGCGGCACGGTGGATGATTTAGACCAGTGGATGCAAAAGCTATCGCCGGTGCTCAACCAAGTTACGGTGGGGCAGGCCTATCAAGCCTATGAGGTTTACCAAAAGCTAGAGCCATCGGCCCGCAAGCTGTGGCAAGTCTGGAACTGGGCCCAGTGGATTTTGAACCCGGCAGCGGCGGTGGCCCGACAGGCCAGCCGCAAATCGGGCGATCGCGCGACCCAGCAGCTCTTGGTCAACCTGGGGCAAATGCTGCGCGAGACGGCTTTGCGCAACCTTGCGAACCAGGCGATCGCCCTCTATGGCGGCAGCGACAGCGGCAGTTTTGGGGATAGCACTAGCAGCTCCAACCCTACGATTTCACCTCTGCCGCCTACCTTCAAAAGCGCCCTCCCCAAAGCCCAAACCCAAACCCTGCGCGACATCTTGGCCCAGGTTGAGCCGGTCGAGGCCGTTGAGCAAAAGCCCGTCAACCTGCTGGTGGTAGGGCGCACGGGGGCTGGCAAAAGCAGCCTGATCAACACGCTATTTCAAGCAGACTTGGCGACGGTGGATATGCTGCCCAGCACCGACCAGATGCAGCACTACCAGTGGCAGACTGCTACCGGCGAAACCTTGACCCTGTGGGACACACCGGGCTATGAACAGGTCAACCGCCCCGAATTTCGGGCCCAGGTGCTCGACTATGCCGCCCAGGCCGATGTGCTGCTGCTGGTTACCCCGGCCCTCGACCCGGCCCTGCAAATGGACGTGGATTTTCTCAAAGATGTTCACGACAGCGTGGCTCAGCTTCCGGCGATCGCCGTTGTCACCCAGGTCGATCGGCTGCGGCCGTTCCGCGAATGGGAACCGCCCTACGACTGGGAGAGGGGCGATCGCCCCAAAGAGTTGGCTATCCGCGAGGCCACCCGCTATCGAGTCGAGCAGTTGGGGCCATGGTGCGATCGCGTGTTGCCGGTGGT
>DATNOW010000293.1:0-12362 GCA_036703515.1 Chroococcidiopsis sp. | reverse complement strand
GAGGCCCATCGGTTTGCGGTTAGCTTCCACCGCCAGCAGCGCAGCGATCGGATGCGGCGATCACGTCTCGAAGAGATTCCGGGGCTGGGTCAACATCGCCAAAAGCAGCTTTTGGGGCACTTCCGCTCCATTGACTATCTGCGCGAGGCCACGGTCAAACAAATCGAGGAGGTGCCGGGTATTGGCCCCCGCATGGCGCAGCAAATTTACGAATATTTTCATCCCAATGCGGATGCCCCTAGCGAAGAGCCTGTTACCGAAAATATCTCCCAGGAAATCGCTGAGAAAGAAACTACCCGCTAGCTTCGACTGCGCTCAGCTAGCTTGCACCCTGAGCGCAGTCGAAGGGTAGGATCATTCCACATGCAGCACCAAACCCTTGAGGTAGAGCCCTTCGGGATGGTAGATGCTGGTGGGGTGGTCGGCGGGCTGGGTGAGGTGGGCCAGCACCCGGATTTGTCGCCCTGACTCGATCGCCGCCGCCGTGACCGCACCCTTAAACAGGTCGGGGGTGACGACCTGAGAGCAAGAAAACGAGAACACGATGCCGTTGGGGCGAATTTTGTCGAAGGCGAGGGCGTTGAGTCGTTTGTAGGCCATAACCGCTTGGTGGCGGGCAGAGAGGGTTTTGGCAAAGGCGGGCGGGTCGAGCACGATCACGTCGTAGTCGGCATCGCACTGTTTCAAAAAGTTGAAGACATCGGCGGTAAAAGCGCTATGGGTGGATGCCCCAGACGGGTTGACTGCACCGTTAGGCGCGCCATTCAGCTCAACGTTCAGCTCAACGTTCTCTGTTGTCCAGGCGATCGCCTTGGCGGAACTATCGACGGAATGCACCTGGCTGGCCCCGGCCGCGAGCGCATAGACCGAAAACCCGCCCGAATAGCAAAAGGTGTTGAGTACCGATTTGCCCGCCGCATAGCGTCCCAGCAGGGCGCGATGCTCGCGCTGATCGACAAAGAAGCCGGTTTTTTGCCCTTCTTCCCAATCCACCCGAAACCGATGCCCATGTTCGAGCACTATGCCGTCGGTTCGCTGGCCGAGGAGGTACTGATTGTCGGCGGCTTCACCGCTGCTGTGCAGCACGGCGGCGCTTTTGTCGTAGACCGCTTGCAGGCGATCGCCATAGACCGCTTGCAGGCATGCCACAATCTGCTGGCGCTGGGCATACATCCCGGCAGAATAGGCTTGGAGGACGGCCGTGCCGTTATACCAATCGACGATCAGCCCCGGTAGACCGTCGCCTTCGGCATTGACGAGGCGATAGCAGTTGGTGGTGGGGCTGTCTGCCAGCCCGACCTGATGGCGCAGGCTATAGGCGGCTTGAAACTTGGCGAGAAAAAGCTGCCCTATATCTTCAACGGGCTCAAAGGAGAGGATTTTGACGGCGATGCTGCCGGGGCTGAAGTGTCCGGTGGCTAGGTAGCTGCCGCTTTCGCTATAGATGTCTGCGATCGCCCCATCGGCCAAGTCTGGATCAACTTTTTTGATTGCACCCGAAAAAATCCACGGGTGGAATCGTTTGACGGCATCGGCTTTGCGGTTGTGCAGAATGATGCGGGGGAAGGTAGACATGGGGAAGGGAGGGGAGGAAGGGTAAAGGGTGGGTAATACTTTCTATTAAGCTGTATCTAAAAATACAGTGCGATCGCCGTGCACTTTTTTACTCTAGAGCCTTGGCGTAGCAACTTAATTTACCACTGTATCTACCACGGTCAGGCTGCATCGGTTGGGCTTCATCAAGGGGAATCCTGCTGCCCGATTCCGCACCGTCAGGTTTCCGGTTTTTGGCATCGATCGATTGGATGATCGATGAACGGTCAGCTTCCCCAGAGCATGTTTTTCCAAAGCATAGGGTGCGATCGCCTCAAGATTCGCACTCAGGCTGGAGTGCATCGCTAAGCGTTTGGCGTGGTGTGGGCTATGATCACCGACAACAAAAGCATCGTTTTGGCTGAATCCTCGAAGTTTGTCAAACAGATTGGCAATCGAGTGGTTTTGAGTTTGTATGCGCGAATTCGTGAAATCGAAGCCCTGACTCGTGCTCTAGGCACCACCGTCGAAAACCTGCCCAAATCAGTCGATGGTTACACCGCGGTGGTGCCCCAGTTGCTCAACTTTCAAGATGACTTGGCGGTAGCCGGGGGGGGAGTCTGGCCGGAGCCCTTTGCTTTTTCCCCAGATTGCGATCGCCACAGCTTTTTTTGGGGACGAGGGCCATCGGGGACGCTGCACTATTTTGACGATTACAACCAGTCGGGCTATCACCACGAATCGTGGTATGTCGTGGGGCGCTATCTCAAGCCGGGGCAGTGCTTTTGGAGCAAGTCCTATGTCGATCTGCATTCGGGGCAGGCCGTGGTCACTTGCACAACGCCGATATTCAGCGAGGGTGAGTTTGCTGGGGTGGTGACGGTTGACCTCAAGCTAGAGGGTTTGCAGGCTCAGGTTGAGCAGTGGCAAAAAAAGACCGGCGGCTATGTGTTTATTCTCGATCGCAACAATACGTTCATCACCTTTCCCGATCTGCCGCTGGTGCAGCGTTTGGTCTGGGGTACAGAGGAGCAGCGCTCAACCCTAGAGTTTCTCCAGGCAGAGGAGTTGAGTGCCCAAGAGCCGCTGTTTACGCCGATTGCGATCGCCCTCAATGGCATGAACCAGGCGATTTTGCAGCAGGCGCAGGCAACAACGCACTACAGCACGGCGATCGCTACTGCGTTGAGTCAAGACAGCGAGCAGATTAGCGCGGCCGAGGCGGCCCTGATCTCGGCTATTTTGGTCGATCCGCTGGGTGGCGATGTGGCCACGAGCCATCTGCGCGAGCAGTTCCAGATTAGCGATGACTTTTTGCTGCACGAGGCCTGTACGGTGTTTTTGTTTCATGTGCCCCACACCTACTGGAAGGTGGTAGTGGTCAAGCCCTTTTCGGAAGCGGCGATCGCCACCTATGGCGTGATCCAGTCAGAGCGGATGTCGAGCATCGGGCAGGTGGTTGCCGGCGTCGTCCATGAGGTCAACAACCCGATTAGTTTTATCAGCGGCAACCTGGCCTATGCCAATACCTATGTCCGCGATCTGATTGAACTGGTGCGGCTTTACCAGCGCCACTACCCAGAGGTGCCCGCAGACATCGACAAGCACCTCAAAGCCTGCGATTTTGAGTTTTTGATCAACGACCTGCCCAAAATTTTGACTTCGATGAAAGTTGGGGCCAATCGCATTCGCCAAATCGTCCTATCGCTGCGCAATTTTGCCCGCATGGATGAATCAAAGGTCAAAACCATCAACCTCCACGAAAGCATCGATAGCACGCTGCTGCTGCTCGAAAGCCGCCTTAAGCAGCGCGACGAACGCGACATCATCTACATCGTCCGCGAATATGGCAACCTGCCGCTAATCGACTGTTACCCTGGCCCCCTCAACCAGGTGTTTATGAATATTTTGGTGAATGCCGTGGATGCCATGGAAGAGGCGATCGCCCACGGCAAAGTGCTCAGCGATGGCGTTTCCCCCAGCATCCACATCAGCACCCGCATGGTAGACGACGACAAGGTGCTGATCTGCATTGCCGACAATGGCCCCGGTATTCCTGAAGAAATTCGCCAAAAGCTGTTTGAGCCGTTTTTTACCACAAAGCCCGTGGGCAAAGGCACTGGGCTAGGCTTAGCCATCTGCCAGCAGATTATTACCGAAAAGCACCAAGGGCGCTTGTGGTGTGAATCGACCCTAGGGCGCGGCACGTCGTTTTGGATTGAGCTACCGATCGCCAAACTCGATACGATGGGCGATTCGCACCCATGACGAAAAGGTGATAAAACAGGGCGCACTTAAAGCTGAAGTGGTGGCCTTTCGACCAGCGCTTTCAAGAAAAATTTCACAAAAAAACGACTTGCAAGAAAAAACGCTGACCGGTTGAACCGATCAGCGCCTTATTAATCACAGCAGAATCCGAAACTTGGGGCAGCTAGTGCAGAATGTAGAGCAGCAAAAACAGCACAATCCACACCACATCAACAAAGTGCCAATAGATCTCGGCGGCTTCAATGCCAAAGTGGCTGGTGTTGGAATAGTGCCCCTGCTTGAGTGAGCGGAACACCACCGCCAACATAAAGCAGATGCCGCAAAAAACGTGGAGCCCGTGGAAGCCGGTCAGCACATAAAAGGTGCTGGCAAACAGGTTGGTCTTTAAGCCAAACTCTAAGTGGCTGTATTCATAAACCTGCCCGGCCAAAAAGATTGCGCCCATCAGCGCCGTCAGCCCAAACCACAGGCGTAGACCCTTGACATCGTTCTTTTTAATCGCGGTGTCGCCATTGTGGATGACAAAGCTGCTGGAAATCAGGATGACGGTGTTAATCCCCGGCAGCAGTAGCTCTAGCTCTGGGGTACCTTCGGGCGGCCAAGTGGGCTGCACGGCGCGAAAGGTCAAATAGGCAATAAACAGTCCGGCAAAAATCATCGTTTCCGCAACCAGAAACACGATGATGCCAAACATGCGATGGTCGGGGTGCTCTTCGTGGTGGTGGGCGCTGCTGGTCTCGTTATGGTAGTTGAGCGCTGCCTTAGCGGGATCAATCGTGGAACCTTGCATAGCTGAAGCCGTAGGGTGAAGGACGTAAGGGGTACAGAGAAGAGGGGCGTTTAGACCCTATGCCATGGGTGAGCCCCCGGATAGCACCGGTTCGCCCTCGCCCTCGGGCAGCGTATCGTCGTCACGCTCAACGCCATACTCGTATGCGCCGATGGTCATCACGGGCAGCTCGTCATAGTTTTCGATGGCCGGTGGCGACGTGGTTTCCGTCCACTCAAAGGTTAACGCTCGCCACGGGTTATCGCCAGCGGGCTTGCCTTTAGTCCAGCTCCAGACCGCGTTGATCAAAAACGGCAGGGTCGAAACCGCGAGGATATAAGACCCGACGGTGCAGACAATATTGAGTGTCTGAAAGCGGGGATCGTAGAGGGCGACGCGACGGTTCATACCCAGCAACCCCAGTTCGTGCATGGGCATGAAGGTCAAGTTCATGCCGATCAGGGTCAAGACAAAGTGGATGATCCCCAACGGCTCGTTGAGCATCCGCCCCACCATTTTGGGATACCAGTGGTAAATTGCGGCGTAGATGCCAAACACGCTGCCGCCAAACAGGACGTAGTGCAGGTGGGCGACGATGAAGTAGGTGTCGTGGACGTGCAGGTCAAAGGGTACAGAAGCCACCATGACGCCGCTGATGCCGCCAATCACAAACATCGAGATAAAGCCCATGGCAAACAGCATGGGGCTGTTGAGGGCAATTTTGCCGCCCCAGATGGTGGCCAGCCAGCCAAAGATTTTGATCCCCGTGGGTACGGCGATCACCATCGTGGCGATCATAAAAAACATCCGCAGCCAGGCCGGGGTGCCGCTGGTAAACATGTGGTGAGCCCAGACGATCAGTCCCAAAAAGCTGATGGCTAAGCTGGAATAGGCGATCGCCTGATAGCCAAAAATCGGCTTGCGGGCGTGGACGGGCAAAATTTCTGAAATCGCCCCAAACAGCGGCAGCACCATGATGTAGACCGCAGGGTGGGAGTAAAACCAGAACATGTGCTGATACACAATCGGGTCACCGCCGCCCGTTGGGTTAAAAAATGCCGTCCCGGCCAGGAGGTCAAAGGCTAGCAAAATCAGGGCACCGGCTAATACTGGGGTGCCAATCAAAATCAGCCCTGATACCGCCAACATGGCCCAGCAAAATAGGGGCATGTCGTTGATCCCCATGGTGGGGACGCGCATTTTTAAGATCGTCACCAAGAAGTTGATCGCCCCCAAAATTGAGGAGGTGCCCAACACCAGCAGGCTCATGATCCAGATGCCTTCCCCAAGCTGGCCGCTGACCAAACTCAGCGGGGGATAGGACGTCCAACCGGCCTTGGGTGATTCTAGGAAAAAGCTGGCAATCAGGAGGACGCCACCGGGCGGGATCATCCAAAACGCCACGGCGTTGAGCTTAGGAAACGCCATGTCCCGTGCGCCGATCAGCAGGGGAATCAGATAGTTGGCTAGCCCTGCACCGGCCGGCACGATCCACAAAAAGATCATGATGGTGCCGTGCAGTGTCAGCAGCCCGTTGTAGGTGTCAGGGGTGACAAAGTCGGGGGAGGGTGTCGCTAACTCCGTGCGGATAGCGGTCGCCATTGCTCCACCGATCATATAAAACAGGAAAGACGATACCAGGTATTGCAGCCCAATCACCTTGTGGTCGGGACTGAAGGTGAAATATTCCCACCATTTGCGGTATACGGGTACCCCATCTGCGGTGTAGGTGGGGGCAACGGCGTGGGATTCTGCTGCTGCTGAAGTCATACGAGAAGGGGATGAAGGGACTAGAAAATGGGACGAAGGTAGGGAAATGGGAAATAGCGCTTTAGGGGGGCGGGGTGGCTACCTAGCTGGCGTGATGAGCGTGGAGAGGCGCTAGTGCATCCGCAGTGATGCCCAAATCGCTGACGGCCACATCCACAAAACCGGAGCCTGACTGGGGCGCGCTTTGGGGCATGGCTTGAGAGGAGGCTTGGGCGATCGCCGTATTGGTATCGGGCAAGCTCGCGACCTGGGTTTGGAACCACGTGTCAAATTCGTCTTGGCTGTGGACATAGAGCTTTGTCACCATCCCACCGTGGTAAGGGCCACAGAGTTCAGCACAGATCACCGGATATTCGCCCGCCAGCCGGGGCTTAAACCGCAGTTCGGTATCGCGCCCTGGGATTGCGTCCTGCTTGAGCCGAAACTCAGGTAGCCAAAAGGCGTGCAAGACATCCTGCGCCTTAATGTTGAGCTGCACCTCTTTGTCGATGGGCACGTGCAGTTCGCCCGAGGTGACGCCTTGGGGATAGGTGAAAATCCAGGCGTACTGAATGCCCACCACATCCACCGAGAGGTCTGCGGCCCGCCCTTCTTCTCCAGGGAAGGCACCGATACCCACGGCTAGATGCTGGTGGATGTGCTTTTTGCGAGCATGACCGGCATTGGGATCGCTAATCAGATCCCCGGTCATTTGATCCCCAGGCAGCATCGCGACTTGCGTGGCCACAGCATCGTCGGCCACGGTGGGGTCAAACCCGCCCATGGCGCTGTAAACATCAAAGCTGTAGACGCTGATGATTAAAACGATCACCGCCGGGATCGCCGTCCAGACAATTTCGAGGGGGATATTGCCGTGAATCGGCGGGCCGTCGGCTTCGTCGCCAGCCCGGCGGCGAAACTTGATGGCGGCGATGATCAACACGCCCTGCACCAAAATAAACAGACCGACAGAAACCGTCATCATGGTGTTGAATAACCCATCGACGAGTTCTGCTTCTCTAGAGGCGGCGACGGGCAACAGGCCATGATTTTGACCAAACCAAAGGCTGACGAGGGTGAGCGCAATGCCCGCCAGCATGGTGAGGATATTGGTTGGAATGTTCACAACAAGTCCTGCGGATTCTGAAAAACAACGTTGAAGCTGCGAGTGGGATGACGCGTTGCGATGTGAACAAAACCACAGGGAAAACGCGAAGGGTTCATTCCAAACTCACTTCTTAAGTTAATGCAGTTCATCCCGAAGCTGCGCCCGAAATGACGATGCTTAGTCTTTTTTTCAGGATCGGCCGGCTAAAAAGCTTGGTTTCGGTGTCAATTACTACAAACTTTTGAAGTCTTGCTTTTTGTAAAGGTGATTTTGGCTGCAAACACTCCCTCCAGGGTGCGGTCAATGATTTGGAATGGCGATCGCCTCCATGTTCGTCAATTCCGAGGAATTCCTAAAGCTTTCTCGCTATCTGGCATAGCGTCACTAGAGTAATAGCTATAGCGGTTCACCAAAATTCTCGCTTAGTTTCATTGACATCCCTCGATCCAGCGAATTCGATCCAGTGAAAGTGATTGCTCAGTATTCCGTTAACTTTGGCAAAATTAAGCGATTTTCTGGCAGCTTCTCTGGCAGTTTGCCTGGCAGTGATGAACCGATTGATACACCGATAGTGGAGGGCTCACGTTCATGACAGACTCCTATATCAATCAGCGCCAGCTGTATTCAGAAAATGGATATGCAAAAAATGGGCTCCGTCCCGCTTTAGACGAGTCTTTTCCCTCCCCAGCCGCTCACCAGGCGATGACGCTGATTCGCCGGTTGGTGTGGAAGATTGCGATCGCCACCTTTGTGCTGATGGCGATTGGCAGCGCCACCCGCGTCATGAATGCGGGGCTGGCCTGTCCAGACTGGCCGCTTTGCTATGGCACCCTGTTTCCTGCCCAGCAGATGAACCTACAGGTATTTTTGGAATGGTTCCATCGCCTGGATGCGGCCCTGATTGGCGTACTGGCGATCGCCTTGGTGGCCTTAACCGGCTGGTACCGTCGCCTCCTGCCCGCTTGGACACCCTGGATGGCAATCTTGGCCTTGGGGCTGATTGTGTTCCAAGGCATTTTGGGGGGGCTGACGGTCACCCAATTGCTGCGGTTTGACATTGTCACCGCCCATCTGGGTACGGCCCTGCTGTTTTTTGGCACCCTGCTAGTGATGGGATCGCTGCTGCTGCCCTATAGCGGCACCGGCACCGTTGGACGGCTACCCTGGATTTCGCTGGCCGCCGCTGGGCTGATTTACCTGCAAAGTTTGTCGGGGGCGCTGGTTGGCTCTCGCTGGGCGCTCCACCAGTGCCTCGCCGTATCTAGCCTCTGCACCGTCATGAACAGCCACCTGATCGGGGTGGTTCCGGCCTGTGCATCGGTGTTGACCTTGGTGGTGGTGGCTTGGCGTACACCTGCCCTCCATCCCACCCTGCGCCAGTTGATGCAGGTGGCGCTGTCGCTGCTGCTGCTGCAAGTCGCCCTGGGTTCGGCTACCTTTCGGCTGCACCTCCAAGTCGAGCTGCTGACGGTTGCCCATCAAGCCATCGGTGCCGCCCTGCTGGGCACGCTGATTTGTTTCACGGTGCTGGGCTGGCGCGATCGCCAAACCGTTGGCGTGATCCCCGCCGATCCTGCTGCCGACTCTTCGACCACTGACCGTCAAGAGCAGGCGATCGCGACCAAGTTGGTCGCAGAGGGGCAGTAGATGCCCTTGGCGCGCTATCGCTAACGGCGATCGCCCTCAGCTCTTGATTCTGATTTGTCCGCGAGACGTGTTCGACCCTATCTCCCCTCTCCTCACCCACTCACCTACGCCCCAACGCACGATTCAGGAACTGATCCATGCACGAAACAGCTTTTGCTAATGCTCCTCGCCATCACCAAAACCTGTGGCAGGTGATCCAAAGCTACTGGCAACTGACCAAACCTCGCATTATTATCTTGCTGCTGATCACTACGGCGGGCAGCATGTGGATCGCCGCCCACGGGCAGGTCGATCCCATTCTGTTGCTGGTTACGTTGCTGAGCGGCACCTTAGCCGCCGCCTCGGCCAATACGATCAACTGTCTCTACGACCGCGACATTGACTATGAAATGGAGCGCACCCGCCATCGCCCGCTGCCTTCGGGTCGGATTCAACCCAGAGACGCGCTGATTTTTGCGATCGCCCTGGCGGTTATTTCGTTTACGCTGCAAACGGTTTTTGCCAACTTGCTCAGCGCTTGCTTGGCCATGTCGGGGATCGTTGCCTACGTTTTGGTCTACACCCACTGGCTCAAGCGCCACAGCACCCAGAATATTGTCATTGGCGGCGCGGCCGGGGCGATTCCGCCCTTGGTGGGCTGGGCCGCAGTCACAGGCGAGCTCAGCTGGACGGCCTGGGTGTTTTTTGCCATCATCTTTTTCTGGACGCCGCCCCACTTCTGGGCTCTAGCGATGATGATCCGTCAAGATTATGCCAAGGTCGGCGTGCCGATGCTGCCGGTGGTTGAGGGCGAAGAAACCACGGCCAAGCAAATTTGGATCTACACACTGCTGATGGTGCCCATCACCCTGCTGCTGGTCTATCCCCTAGGGGTTATGGGTGCGGTCTACACCGCCGTAGCGCTGGGTTTGGGCGCAGTGTTTATCAACAAGGCCTGGCTTTTACGCCAGTCGCCCTTTGATCTCCAGGTAGCGCGATCGCTATTCAAGTACTCCATCCTCTACATGATGCTGCTCTGCGTCGGCATGGCGGTGGATAGCTTGCCGATTACGCACCAGCTAACCGCATCCCTAGGCGATTCGCTGAATACGGCGACCAGTGCCATCATGGCGCTCGTGGCGTCCTAGGGTGGCCTTGTGCCTTGCTTTTGTCCTGTGATCCTTTAGGATCGCGGATTAAAGTATTCCTATCCGTCCAGTTTTCTGTAGGGGCGCACCGCTGTGCGCCCTTAGCCAAGGGTTTCCGGTGATTAAATTTGTGCTTCTTAGCCTGTAATCGCTGGCGATCGCTGATTCCCACTCGAAAGGGCTAGAGTATTCCGTGTA
This sequence comes from Chroococcidiopsis sp., assembly GCA_036703515.1. Classification (GTDB taxonomy): domain Bacteria; phylum Cyanobacteriota; class Cyanobacteriia; order Elainellales; family Elainellaceae; genus DATNOW01. The sequence goes on along the minus strand of DATNOW010000293.1, from coordinate 1,963 downwards.
GGACGACTCTAGCCCTTTGTTGTCGAAGTATTGGCCAGGGTGACGGTGGCAGAGTGGTCGATCTGGGCGTAGTGAATCGGTACTCGCTGCCCCGAACAGCCCCAAGCCCCATAAAATTGAAGAGTAGCTTACCGATCAACCCACGAGGATCAAGACGACAGATGGCGATCGCGGTGTTCGTTGAAAAACTCCAGAAACGTTACGGAACGGTAGAAGCCGTCAAAGACGTTTCCTTTCACATTGAACCGGGAGAAATCTTTGGGCTATTGGGCCCCAATGGGGCCGGCAAAACCACCACCATTCGCTGTCTGTGTACGCTGGCCCGACCGGATGCTGGGCGGATCGAAGTCTCCGGCATTTCGGTGCTAGAGGAACCGCTGCTGGCCCGCCAAAAGCTGGGCTATGTGGCGCAAGAAGTGGCCCTCGATAAAGTGCTGACGGGGCGTGAGCTGCTGCAACTCCAGGCAGATTTGTATCACCTGCCTCGCGCCCAGTCTCAAGCTCGGATTAACGACACCATTGCCATGCTGGGCATTCAAGACTGGGCCGACCAGCGCAGCGGCACCTATTCGGGCGGGATTCGCAAGCGGCTTGATTTAGCGGCGGGGCTGCTGCACCAACCCGATATTTTGGTCTTAGATGAACCGACCGTAGGCTTGGATGTGGAAAGCCGCCTGGCCGTGTGGGGCTTTTTGCGCCAGCTGCGGGCTAGCGGCACGACGATTTTGCTGACCAGCCACTACCTCGAAGAAGTAGACGCCCTGGCCGATCGGGTGGCGATTATCGACCGGGGGGTGGTGATTGCAACGGGCACACCCTCTGACCTCAAAGATCAGGTGGGGGGCGATCGCATCACCCTGCGCCTGCGCGAATTTACTGCCCCAGACGAGGCGGAACAGGCGAAGGCAATGCTGCAAGGCTTTGGCTTTGTCCAAGAGGTGATTATTAACGAAGCGCAGGGTAATTCCCTCAACCTAGTGGTTGATCCCCAAAGCGATGCCCTGCTGACGATTCAGCAAGCCCTCAAACAGGCCGGACTGCCCACCTTTGGCATTTCCCAGTCGCGTCCTAGCCTGGATGATGTGTATCTGGCGGCCACCGGGCGCACCATCCTCGATGCCGAGATTGCAGCGGCCAGCGCCCGCGATCCCAAAAAAGAGCGCAAGCAAAATATGCGCTAGGCTAAAGCAAAGTTCATTTTGCAAATAGCCCGACCGTTTTTAGAAAATTCTTAGCTACCCACAATTGGCGATGAGTCAGACAGTCACCCCACCCCAAGCCCCGCTGAACGAATCGACCCTCCGCTCCCCAGCAGCGCGTCAGGCGATCGCTCCCAATTCCTCTCGGGTTGGCAATTTCATCCAAGAAACCCTGGCCTTAACCCGCAGGCTGTTCATTCAGCTCCAGCGTCGCCCTACCACCTTGATTGCCGGGATCATTCAGCCGGTGATGTGGCTGGTGCTGTTTGGGGCGCTGTTCCAAAATGCACCCCAGGGATTGTTTGGCGAAAGTCACAACTACGGGCAGTTTTTGGCGGCGGGCGTGATTGTGTTCACGGCCTTTGGTGGCGCGCTCAATGCGGGCTTGCCGGTGATGTTTGACCGCGAGTTTGGCTTCCTCAATCGGCTGCTGGTTGCGCCCTTGGTTTCGCGGTTTTCAATTGTGCTCGCCTCGGCCATCTTCATCGCCACGCTCAGCCTGATCCAGACTGCGGTGATTATCGCGATGAGTGCGGTGCTGGGGGCGGGGTTGCCGAGCGCGCTGGGGCTGGCTTTGGTGATGGCGATCGTTTTGACCTTGGTGCTGGGGGTGACGGCCCTGAGTTTAGGGTTAGCCTTTCCCTGCCTGGCCATATTGAGCTGATTGCGGTCATCTTTGTCACCAATTTGCCACTGCTGTTTGCCAGTACTGCTCTGGCCCCGCTCGACTTTATGCCGGGCTGGCTGCAAGTGGTGGCCAGTCT
>DATNOW010000292.1:0-7222 GCA_036703515.1 Chroococcidiopsis sp. | reverse complement strand
GCCTGCCGCCGTTTTGTGTCAACCAATGCCCTCACCCTGTCTACGTGATGTTAAGTCTCTTTATTTTGCCTGGAAAGCACAGCTTTAGGGCTTCCTCCAAAAGCATGAAGTAGAATGCTGAGCGCAGTTAAGTCGGGTCTACAACGCCTGTGGCAGCTACAACGCCTGTGGCAGCATGGAATCTAGCCTACGCTTGGCCGCCATAGCTGCGGGGCGGCTTGCCCGTCCACCGTTTAAAGGCGCGGGTAAAAGCGCTAGGCTCGGAAAAGCCCAACAAAAAGGCAATATCGTGGGTGGGGATGGCTGGGTCTTTGAGGTATTGCAAGGCTAATTCTTGTCGCGTTTGATCCAACATTTTTTGGAACGATGTCCCTTCTGCTTTTAAGTTGCGCTGCAACTGGCGAGTGCTAATAAATAGCTCTGCCGCAATCTCATCAATCGTGGGCAGCTCTCCTTGAAGCTGTCGAGCAATGGTCTGGGCCACTTTTTGGCTATAGCGATTGGGTTGTTCTATTTCCCCCAACATGGCCTCTGCCTGCTGCTCAAAAAAGGGCAACAAATTGGCATTGCTCGATAAAATCGGCCAATCTAAACAGGCCGCCTCAAATATCAAGCGATTGACTGGCATGGCGAATTTCAGCTCTGCCTGAAAAATGCGCTCATACTCTGATAAATCGGGCGGTGCTTGATGGCGAAACCAGACTGCTAAAGGGCGAAAAGGTTTGCCAGTCAGAGATTGGATTGCATTTAGACAGGAGGTAAAGGTGCTTTCGATGTCGTAACGCGCTCCTGCTACGATCAAGGGATCGGGCGCTATTTCAGGAATACTATCGCAATCCAAAAAAGCCATTCCGTCTGCTACTGAAAGGTAGTTCAAAACGCCCTGACAAAATAAGCAGGTATAGCGACAAAATTTTTCAAAAACCTCTTCTAAGGTTCGGCAGTTGAGCAAAACATAGCCAGCAACGCCATAGTTACCTAAGGTAAACGCCTCGCCCAAATGCAAACCCATATTTTGATCGCCGGTTTGCCGAATGATTTCCTGCCACAGGCCATAGTGCAGCGATCGCGGAATGCGTCGATCGGGCATTTCCAGTAATGCTAAATTGAACCCGACCGTAGCGCACAAACTGTCAATGTCCACTCCACGATGTTGGGCAAATTGGAGCAGGTTACGGGTTAGGTAACCAGAAAACGTCTTTTTTTCTTGCGGACAGCCTTGCATTTACCTACGACTGGATTGAATCAATCACCCACTGATAAATAAAATAGCCCATCTATAAATAGCCCATCGGATCCACAGGGTTGCCGTTGACGCGCACCTCAAAGTGGAGGTGGGGGCCTGTCGCTAGGCCTGTAGCACCGACTGCCGCGATCGCCTGCCCCCGCTGCACCGTTTCACCCTCCGAGACAAAAATCTGGCTGGTGTGGGCATAGAGAGTGGTCACACCGCCACCGTGGCTGATCACAACAGCTCGACCATAGCCGCCATACCATCCGGCAAAAATCACCGTGCCGCTGTCGGCCGCTCGGATGGTGCTGCCGTGGCTAGCGCCAAAGTCAACCCCGGCATGAAACCGGCGATAGCCCAAAATCGGATGGATGCGATAGCCAAACCGACTGGTGATCCGACCGCTGCTCGGGAAACTAAACTGCCCGGTGCCATTCACCACTACCGAGTTGCGGTCTTGGGCGGCCAGGCGCTGCTGAATTAATCGACTGAGGTTGGACGAATCTTGCTCAAGCTGGTTTTCGGCGGCCTCAAGGGCTTGGCGGTTTTCGCGGAGGCGGTTGATCAATCCGGATTGGGTGGTTGCCTGAGCCTGATATTGCGCTTTTTCGGCTTGCAGCTGTTGGGTTAACAAGGCGATCTCGTTTTTCTGCCCTTGGACGTTGCGCCGCCGCTTTTCCAAATCGTCTGCTTGGGTTTTGAGCCCGGCTAGGATGTCGCGATCGGCATGGTAAACCAGCTTGAGCTGCCGCCGCCGGTCTAAAAACTCATTTAAGCTCTTGCTTTGCAGCAGCACAGCCCACCCTTCACCGCCCTGCTGCCGCTGCAAAAAGCGCAGCCGTGCCACCGTTGCAAACTGCCGCTGTTGAAAGGTCTGTTCGGCTTTGGCCAGGTCGCTCTCTAGGTCTTTGAGGCGCTGATTGGCGATCGCTAGCTGTCGTTCATTTTCGGCAATGCGATCGCTTGTCACTTCGATGTGGTCTTGCAGCCCGTCAAGGCGCTGTCTAGCGGCCTCTTCTAAGTTTTGCAGCTGCCGCTGCTGTTGATCGATCTGATTTTTTTGTTGCTCAATCCGCCGCTGCTGCTGACGTAAATCGTTGACCGAGGGCGAGGCTTGGGCTAAAAGGGGAGCCGAGCCCGGGCTAGCTAGCGCCAGCGTCGAAGGTGCAGACGGTATTGTGGGTACTGTAGGGACTGTAGGTAGTGTGGCCACTGGGGGGACTGTGGCCAAGCCGGCTGCTGGCAGACCAAAGGCACAGAGCAGCACCAGAGTGGCACCTGCCATCCATCGGGGCCAATGCCTGAGGTAATGTTTGAGCAAATGCCTGCGCAAGTGCGTGATTGAGCCGGTTTGGGTCATGGTTGAGCGATCGATTTCCGCTAGAGGTCTGCTAGCAGTCTGCGAGAAGATTGCTAAAAAATCGGTGAAGGTGCCGTGTTAACGGTGAAGGTAGCCTGTAAACCAACCGTTGTAACACATCCTCGTCCCGACGTTCTCTCTAAGTCATCTTCAAGTCATCTCCAAGCTTGGGGATGCAGAGCAATTATGCCAAAGATCAGGATAATCGATCCTGAAATTCGGTTGAGCCATTTCATCGCCCGTGGATTGAACCGCGATCGCAATAAACTGACACCACCGCTGAGCAACAGCCACCACAGCGCCGACCCCACGAATACACCCAGCACCAAAACCGCTGCGCTGATATAGTTGCCCCCCGCACTGGCCAACCCCAGCCCGGCAAAGACTGCAATAAACGACAAAATAGTGGCCGGATTAGTCAGGGTCAGAAACACCGTTGAGCAGTAGAAACCCAAGAGCCCCTGACCGCTGGCTGAGGCCGCCTCTTGGGCCGGTTTGGCCAGCAGCGTTTTGATCCCCAGGTAGCAGAGGAAAATCCCGCCGATCAGGCGAAACCAAAACGCGTGCCCCACCAGCACACTGGAGATAAACGTCAGCCCAAAGCCGGCGATCGCACCATACAGGGCATCGGCGGTGGCCGCACCCAGCCCCGACAGCAGCCCAGCCATGCGCCCATCGGCCAAGGTGCGCCGGATGCACAGCACGCCAATCGGGCCAACCGGGGCCGCAATCGAAAACCCAATCAACAGTCCGCGACCTAATAAAGCAATATCCATAGCCAATGTGTCCTTGGGTAATGCAAAACGTGGAACAGCGTCGAGTCTGGGAAAAAATAGATGCAGAAAATCGGGCGATCGCGTCGTCGATCGCGGTTCACGCGTACTATTCAGGAGCCTAAACTACAAGTCTGTCGCCTGCTTTAGCCATCGCCACGAATCGGCAGGGCAGAGGTCTCTTTGGTCGTAGAGAGCACGATGGTGGTGCGCGTTCGCAAAATACCTGACAATCCCTTCAACTCGTCGCTGACCAAACGTTCGAGATCTTTGGTGTTGGCACAGCGCACCTTGAGCCAATAGTCGTCATCGCCCGCCACATGGTGGCATTCCTGAATTTCGGCTAGCTCTTGCACCTTTTTGAGAAACGGATCCCGGTGCTCAGGACGCTCTAGGGTGACAGCAACAAAGGCAGTCAAATGACTACCGACGAGTTCAGCATTAACCTGGGCGGCATAACCGGTAATCACACCACGATCTTCGAGACGACGCACGCGATCGGCTGCCGCAGGCGCAGAAAGCTCCAAAATGCCCGCTAGCTCTGCCCATGTCATTCGTCCCTGCACCATTAGGTGCTGGATTACTTTGCAATCCAGAGCATCTAATCCCATTTGGCTTAGCCTTAGCGAGGTAATACTATCAAAATACCCTATTAAAATACCTTATTTTTAAAGAAAAAACAATCGAGATTCTAATTTTCGGAGTTTTTGCGCTTAATTGTCTTTTGTTTTGAATGTTTTATTTGATTTTTCTTTAAAAAGCCAAGGTCTCTCTTTTTGGTCAAGGGCGATCGCCCCGTTTTGATCCTGCGGGCGGCGGCCACAAAGATGCGGTGAAACTCCCGCTGTCCCTATATAATGCAAGCGATCGCCCTGCCCGTCCTGCTGTCATCCCTGCTGTCATCCCTGCTGTCTGACTCGGCCAGCCCACCCTGCAATTCACAGAGCTATGAGCGAAAAGCTGTTTTGTATCGACAATCTCCGTGTAGCCTACCCTCACCAGCGTCGTGGGGTAGCGATCGCAGCAGAGGCGACGGAGGCAGTCGAAACGACAGCGGCAGCCGTAACGCGAGATGCCACCTATTGGGCGGTGGATGGCGTGTCGCTGACGCTGCAACCCGGCGAGCGTCTGGGGCTCGTTGGCGAATCGGGCTGCGGTAAATCTACGCTGGGGCGTGCGGCGATGCGGCTGCTGCCCGCCTCTAGTCAGGTGGAGGGGCGCGTGTTGTTTCAAGGGCAGTCGGTGTTTGACTTTTCGCCCGACCAGCTGCGGCACTTTCGCGGGGAAGCGGTGGCGCTAATTTTTCAAGACCCCATGACGCGGCTTGACCCGCTGATGACCATTGGCGATCACTGCCTCGAAACGCTGTTGGCCCATCAGCCCCATTTATCGAAGCACACAGCAAAAGATCAGGCGATCGCCACCCTCGAACTGGTCAACATTCCACCCAGTCGCTGGACGCAATATCCCCATGAGTTTAGCGGCGGCATGCGTCAACGGGTGGCGATCGCCCTGGCCCTGTTGCTCAACCCCAAGCTGATCGTCGCCGATGAGCCGACCACTAGCCTGGATGTCACCGTATCGGCTCAGATTTTGACCGAGCTGACGCGATTGTGCAGCGATCGCCAGATGGGGCTGCTGCTGATCTCCCACGACTTAGCCATGGTGGGCGAATATTGCGATCGGATTGCCGTCATGTATGGCGGCAAAGTGGTCGAAACCGGCGACACCCGCACCGTTTTAACCCATCCCCAGCACCACTACACGCGATCGCTGCTCAATGCCGCGCTGCACCTGCAAGCCGTCAAACCGTCGGCAGATGCTGCCGTATTGGTTCCAGTGCCAGCCTCAGCCGATACGGCTCCCCAGGCTGTTTCTCTACAGGATATTCCTCCCCAGGCTGTCTCTCAGGACAAGCCGCTGCCGCTGCTGCATATCCAAAACCTGCAAAAGCACTACACCCTCGAACAAAACCTGATCGCCCGCCTGCTGTCGCGTTCGGCTAGCGCCACCATCAAAGCCGTAGACGACATCAATCTGGATCTGTATCCCGGGGAAATTTTGGGTTTGGTGGGTGAGTCGGGCTGCGGCAAAAGCACCCTTTCACGGACGATTTTGCAGTTGATTCGCCCGACGGGAGGCAGCGTCACCTTTTTGGGACAACCCCTGACCGGCCTCTCCCGCAGCGCCATGCAGGCCCAGCGCCGCCAAATGCAGATGGTATTTCAAGACCCCCATGCCTGCCTCAACCCGATGATGACCATTGGCGATGGCATTGCTGATCCGCTGCTGATCCACGGTTTGGCCGATGCTCAAGGGGCCAGAGCCCAGGCGATCGCCATGCTTGAGCGCGTCGGCTTAACCCCGGCCGAGCAGTTTAATAATCGCTATCCCGGCGATCTATCGGGGGGGCAACAGCAGCGGGTAGCGATCGCCCGCGCTCTGATTACGCGACCTAAGCTGCTTGTCTGCGATGAACCTGTCAGTATGCTCGACGCCAGCATCCAATCGCAAATTTTAGAACTGATGCTAGAACTCAAGCGTGAGTTTGACCTGACCTATTTGTTTATCACCCATGACCTTTGGGTGGCGAGGTTTTTGTGCGATCGCATTGCCGTTATGAATGCGGGCAAAATCGTCGAACTTGGCACCACTGAGCAAATTTTCAACCACCCCCAACATCCCTACACCCAAACCTTACTGCAAGCGGCTCCGCTGCTCAGTCAGATGATGGGAGCTTGACGCCCATGCGCTTAATTCGCAAATTTGGGCGATCGCGCTACAGCCCAGATCGTCCTGCGAATCTAGCCAAATATCTACCCATAAAGGCGGCAATCACCCATCTTTTCAATGTATGTCTCGACCGTCGTTAGTTTAGACTGATTTAAGGACGGGTTAATATCCTGATCATTTTTAATCACTAACGGCACATTGATAAGATTCAGTAGCGTCGGTGGGTCTCACCCCGCTCCAGGCTTGCTAGTAGATCCCAATCGCTAGGTTGATCAAGACAGGGTTCAAACGCAGTCTGCGCAAGCGCCAGCGTCTCGCCCTCATCCCGCGCCTAGGGGCTCTTTAGATATAGCCTGAAGCTCTTGTAAAACAGGTCACCAACGGTTGACACACTGACTAATATTCTTGTGAAGTATTTAGAAGAGATTTGTCTCGTCCAAATCGTCCACTTTTCTCCCTATGCCTGAGTAAGGCTTATTTAGAGCTGTCCATGTTTGGTTTAATCGGTCATCTTACAAGCTTAGAACACGCCCAATCTGTTGCGAGAGAGTTAGGCTATCCAGAATACGCTGACCAAGGACTAGATTTTTGGTGCAGCGCTCCACCGCAGATCGTTGACACCATCAAGGTAACTAGCGCCACGGGGCAGCAGATCGAAGGTCGCTATGTCGAGTCGTGCTTTTTGCCAGAAATGCTGGCCACGCGACGTATCAAAGCCGCCACTCGCAAAATCATCAACGCCATGGCCCACGCCCAAAAGCACGGGATCAACATCACGGCCCTAGGCGGATTTTCATCGATTATTTTTGAAAACTTCGACCTGCAGCAGATCCAGCAGGTCCGCAACATCAAGCTAGAGTTTGACCGATTTACTACAGGCAACACCCACACGGCCTACATCATCTGTCGGCAGCTAGAGCAAGCTGCACCCGCCCTAGGCATTGACCTGTCTAAGGCCACGGTCGCCATCTGTGGCGCGACGGGTGATATCGGCAGTGCGGTCTGCCGCTGGCTCGATGCCCGCACCGACATCCCTGAGCTAATCTACGTCGCCCGCAACCAAGAGCGTTTGCGCGTTCTACAGGAAGAATTGGGGCGCGGCAAGGTGATGGGGCTTGAGGAAGC
>DATNOW010000291.1:0-3714 GCA_036703515.1 Chroococcidiopsis sp. | reverse complement strand
TCCTTAATCAACACGTCGGCCACATAGTCGTCGACCGCTGTCACTACGCGTCCACCCTTGATCAACACATCGCTCATACCCTGTTTCCTCGATTCACCAGTTGCAGCGCCATAGCGCTTTAGCGTTCAAGGTGCTCAACATACTACATCTGCACTTTCTCAAGGTTATAGTGACGAACTTCTCCATGATTTTTAACTTGTTTTAATAGGAGACCCCTAGACCACGGATTGCGTCTAAATGTAGTTTGCTCGTCTGATCTACAGGAATCAGCAATAGCTTTCCCCATCACTCCGTGCGCGTCAACAGCCCGTGCACGTCAGCAATCGCGGCGGCGGTGGTGGTGTTAACCCTGGCGGGCGATCAATATCGCGAATCTAGTTTTACTGGGATGCAGAAGATTGTTTCACCAAGTTTCCCTAGCGTCAATCTGATGGCAGAACAGGTGCTGAAAGCAGGACGGTAGGGCGGAAGAACATGGATGGTGAGGGTGGTTCTGAGCGAAGGGAGCGATCGCCCCACTGATTTCTTCTTTGGCAAGAACAGGATCGCCCTTTGTAGGCATTGCACTGGCACTCCTGCTTAGGTTGGGATGTAGTATGTCTCTGCAAGAGAAGCGATCGCAATTCTTTGCGCAAGGCATGAACAACTCCCCGCAACCAAAACTGAGACGCACTATTGGCCGCTCCTCGTCCCGAAAGATGAGTTAGGGTAATCTGCAATGCAATGTCCAGAATGCCGAAAAAACGATTCACCATCGACCATTAATGACTGACCCTTGACCCGCCAATTTAACGTCCGAAAATGGCGAGACAGCAGCCAAAACTGTTTCTATGCTGAGATCATGTCGCACAACGTTCAATCTATAACGTTCAATCTATGCTGACTGATGATCAATGCTATTGTGCAGTGGTGAGCCGCGATCGCCGGTTTGATGGCGTGTTCTTTGTCGGTGTCTCTAGCACAGGCATTTACTGTCGCACGGTTTGCACGGTCAAAACCCCTCGCCAGAAGAACTGTACGTTTTATCCGAGTGCCGCGGCGGCCGAACGGGCCGGATATCGCCCGTGTTTGCGCTGTCGCCCTGAGTTAGCCCCTGGTCAAGCCAAAATTGATGCTATAGGTCGGTTAGCCGCGGCAGCAGCCAGCCAAATCGAGAATGGCGCGTTGACTGAGCAATCGGTGAGCGACTTGGCAATCTCACTCAGCATCAGCGATCGCCATTTGCGACGCATCCTCCAGCAAGAGTTTGGGGTGTCTCCCATTCAACTGGCGCAAACGCAACGGTTGTTGCTGGCAAAGCGACTGCTCACCGATAGCACGTTGTCGATCGCTGATGTTGCCTTTGCCAGTGGCTTTTCGAGCGTGCGACGGTTAAACGCGTTGTTTCAAAAACACTATCGACTCAACCCCACCACCCTCCGCAAAGCGACTCATTTGTCCCAAGACATCCTGCGCTGTGAACTGGCTTATCGTCCTCCTCTCGATTGGCCAGCGCTGCTGGGTTTTTTGCAGAGCCGAGCGATCGCTGGCGTTGAAACCATTGAGGGCGATCGCTATCAGCGCACGGTCAGCCAGGGTCGTTATCAAGGTTGGATTCAAGTCTCCCCCGTCCCCCAGCAAGACAAACTGCAAGTAGATCTTTCTGCCTCGTTAGTGGCGGCGATTTTGCCTGTGCTCACCCGTGTCAAAGCCCTCTTTGATCTTGCCGCCGATCCAGTTTTGATTGCTAATCATCTCAGCCATCTGTCGATGTCTTGTCCGGGCTTAAGAGTGCCCGGTGCCTTTGATGGGTTTGAAGTGGCAATCCGGGCGATTCTCGGTCAACAAGTCAGTGTTAAAGCAGCCACCACCTTGATGGCAAGGCTGGTCAAAACGGTGGGAACCCCGATTCAGACACCGCTCGCTGGCTTGACCCATCTCACTCCCACTCCAGCCCAAATCGCCCAAGCCTCGTTGAGTGATTTAACCGAATTGGGAATTTTGGCGAGTCGAGCAACGTCGCTGAAGGCGATCGCCCACGCCGTTTTGGCTGGAGACTTACAGCTCAACCCTTACTCAAACGTTGAAGCCACCGTTGCCCAGCTCAAAACCCTACCCGGAATTGGAGAATGGACCGCACAGTATATTGCAATGCGAGTGTTGGCCTATCCAGATGCGTTTCCCCACGCTGATTTGGGCTTGCGTCGTGCCTTGAGCGTCGAGAAACCCACCCAGGTTTTGCAGTTGGCAGAGCCATGGCGACCTTGGCGAGCCTATGCAGCGATGTACCTGTGGAAATCTTTAGAGGTAGTCGGATGATGTATTACACATGGGTAGACAGCCCTCTAGGGGCGTTGTTGTTGACCTCAGATGGGCGATCGCTAACAGGCTTATATTTGCAGGGACAACAGCACTTCCCCACCCTCACCCAAGACTGGCAAGAAGCAGCCCAGATCGACCCGTTAGGGCAAACGCAGGAACAACTGACCGATTATTTTGCCCATCAACGCCAACAGTTTGATCTGCCCATTGACCCTCAGGGCACCGCTTTTCAAAAACAGGTCTGGCAACTTTTACAGCAAATTCCGTTTGGTGAAACTTGCTCCTACGGAGCTTTAGCCCACATGCTCGGACAGCCCAACGCCTCGCGTGCAGTGGGGGCAGCGAATGGACGAAATCCCATCTCGATCATCGTACCGTGTCATCGGGTGATTGCAGCCAACGGCAAATTGACAGGCTATGCCGGTGGCTTAGATCGCAAACAGTGGTTGCTGCATCATGAGCAGGCGATCGCACTGTTGGTTAGCTAGTTAAACAGCCAGCGGCAGCAGAAATCCTGGAAGCACCTGTTCGCCCGATAGCTCAGTGGGTAGAGAGCGGACTTCGACAGACTGCTGGGGGCGGTAAATCTCAACCTGTTGATCCTGGGGATTGATCAACCAGCCCAGACGAACGCCATTGTCGATATATTCTTGCAGCTTGAGTTGTAGCGGTTCCAGCGCGTCCGTTGCAGAGCGCAGTTCAATTACAAAGTCAGGCGCGATCGGGGGAAATTTGCGTCGTTGCTCAGACGTTAGCGCTTCCCAACGATCTTTTTGGATCCAGGCGACATCCGGCGATCGATTGGCACCATTGGGTAATTTGAAGATCGTAGAGGAACTGAAGACATACCCTGCTGCCGTTTCTCGGTTCCATGACCAGACATAACCGTTAAGATTGGCTTCCTGATTACCACTTTCTCCGCCAACGGGGGCCATAACAATCAACTCTCCATTAGCAGTCAGTTCAAATTGCCAGTCTCGATTGCGCTGACACAATTGCCAAAACTGCTCATCCGTCAGGTGCACGCTATCCAAATTAAGGGTTAGAACATTCATGGCTTTCCTGGCAAGGATAATCCTGAATCCACTCTACCGTCTCTTCACGAGGTCGTCATTCGAGTATGATGCAAAGCAAACTGACCGAGTTGTTATGCGTATCAAAGTCATCAATCCCAATACCAGTCGAGAAATGACCCACTCGATTGGGCAAATTGCGATCGCCCATGCGGCACCGGGCACAGAAGTAGTGACGGTCTGCCCACCGCTTGGGCCGGTCTCGATTGAGAGCTATTACGACGAATATCTAGCGATCCCGCAGGTTTTAGCGGAGGTGCAGCGCGACGAGGCCGACTTTGATGGGTTTGTCTTGGCCTGCTGGGGCGATCCGGGGGCGGATGGGGTGCGCGAAATCACG
>DATNOW010000290.1:0-6149 GCA_036703515.1 Chroococcidiopsis sp. | reverse complement strand
TTACGCCCATGCCCACTCCAAGCGCCAGCATCCACGAACCAATCTCGACTGGGGTAGCCCCACTAGCCTGGGCCGCTAGAAAGACAATCACTGCCGAGCTAGTCACCCCGACTAACACCGTGACAAACCCTGCGATCGCTGCCGAAACCGAAAAATCCTTAGCAAAATCCTTCACGAATGACATCGCCCACTCCTCGCCTTACGGATGCAGCCATGCTCAGCCTAGGGCGAATTGGGTGCGGGCGGCTTGGATGAAATTGCCCTTTGCGTGTGCCCTTGGCGGTATTGCCCCGGCGTGATCCCAAAAGCTCGCTTGAAGTGGCGATTGAGGTGGCTCTGGTCATAAAATCCAGTGGCGATCGCAATATCCGACAGGGGCGCAGGGGAATGGAGCGAGCGCTTGGCCTGGCGCAGTTGCCACTGAAGCTGGTAGCTGTGGGGCGATAGCCCCACCTGCTGACGAAAGCTGCGGATCAGGTAATAGGGGCTGAGCCCGACCAGGGCGGCCAGGCGATCGATCGACACCGGCTCGGCATAGTGGGCTTCAAGGTAAGCGCGGACGAGGGCGATCGCCTGGGTTTCAGGTTTGGGCGATCGCAGTGCCACCCCCGACTGGCTGTGGCAGCCCAACAGCCGTGCAAAAAACTCCAGCAGCAGCGTCTCTTGGCTCAGGCAGGGAGTCGGTTCACTCAGCGCCTGACACAACTGCTGGAACACCTGCTGAAACAGTGACCGCAGGGCCGCATCCCAGACAATCGGCTGCGGGAAATAGGGTAGGCCGGGCGATCGCCCCTCAAGCTGCTGCACCACCTGCTCTAATCGCGGCTGGCTGATGTAGAGGTTGCGAAACGTCCAGCCTGCTGCCCCCTCTGCCTGCCCCGTATGGATTTCACCCGGATTGATCAGGTTAAAGCTACCCCCAGGCGATCGCCAGGTTTGCCCCCGATAGTCAAAACAGCCCAACCCGCCATCGTTGAGCCCAATCGTATACTCCTCATGCATGTGCTTCGCAAAACGATGCTGAAGCAATCGCGCGCTAAATAGCTCAATCCCCGACAGGCTAGAGTGCCGCAGGTGGGCAAATTCTCCTGGAGTGGACATGGTGCGGCGAGTCTATAGGGACTGGATAAACCACGATTAAGCCGTGCGCAGCGTCGATTCGGTCATTTCTGAAAACTGCACGACATCCTTGCGGGGATCGGCGTAGGCCACTTTGACATCAAAGCGATCGCCTAGCTCGACCGGGCGGTTAAACCGCATCGCCATCTCCAAACCCAAATCTTCCAGCAAGACCAAGCCGAGGTTTTCATGTTCCCGCAGCCAGCGCAACATCAGCGCCTGCCAAACCTCATCCGGGTTGCGGCGCAGATATTCTAAACCCCAATAGCGGTTGGTCTGCCGCTCGACCATGGTGGCCTCATAGGCCGTCGAGCTGACCGCATGCACCAAATCCGTCATTTCATCGGGCGAAAACGGCAGCGGCTCGCCCCGCAGGTGCGACTTGATTTGAAAATGAGCTAACAAATCGGTGTAGCGGCGAATCGGTGAAGTCACCTGGGTGTAGGTGTCGAGGGCCAAGCTAGAGTGGCGCACCGGCGTGATCCCCACCTCACTGCGGGGCATACAGCGGCGAATCGCGCAGTAGCGCACCGGCCCCGGCGGCAGTTGCAGTAGCTCTTCCTCGGCGGGAAGCTCGGGCTGCGGCTGCCCTCGAAACGGCACCGGCAGGTCGTGGAGTTGCCCATAGCGCCCGGCTACTTCGCCGGCCAAAATCATCATCTCAGCCACCAGATCCCGCGCCCGCGAGTCTTGGAGCACCTCGATAGTAATCTCGTCGTCGCGCACCTTAATCGACGATTCGGGCATGTGAATGCTGATCGCCCCCTGGGAAGCCCGCCAGGCGCGACGACGTTTGGACAAAGCCGCAATGGTTTCGATCTCGGGTTCTGCCTGGATACCCAACTCCAGCATTTCATCGACATCTTCGTAGGTGAGTCGATAGGTCGGCTTCACCAAGCTGGGGTGGATGGTGAAATCTTGGACTGCGCCAGCCTCGTCTAACACCACGCCAAAGCTCAGGGCCGTGCAGATTTGTCCCTGGATCAAGCTCATCGGCCCCGTGGCCAATTCGGGCGGAAACATCGGCACCATGCCCGTTGGCAAATACAGCGAGGTCGAACGCCGCCGGGCTTCTAAATCAAGGTGGTCGCCGGGTTCAATCCAGCGAGTGGGGTCGGCAATATGAATCCAGACGCGGGTGTTGCCATTGCCCAACTGCTCAATGCTGAGCCCGTCATCGATTTCGCGGGTGCTTTCATCATCGACGGTGTAGACTTTGTGGCTGGTCAAGTCTAACCGGTGCTGGCGATCGCGATCGTCGGGAGGCGCAGTCAGGCAGTCTTTTGCCATGTCGAGAACCCTGCTAGAGAATTGAGTCGGGATCTGACTCCGCCGCAAGAACAGATTTTCGTGAAGATTCCACAGCTTCAGGTCAACTAAAAGCTTGAGTGCCGCTTCGGCAGTGTCTGCGCGTCCCATGGCGGCCAAGACTTCAACAGCAGGCGCGCGATGGGTGGCTTCCTCTCCCAAGGTGGCAAATCGTTCTAATGATTCTAGGCGGGGGCGATCGCTATTCTGCCATTCTACTGCCTCTCCCTTTAAAGCTTGCTGAATCCGCCCCAAAAACTCCTGCCATTCTTGCTGACGTTGGGACGCTACCGCAGATTGATGCTTTAACTCTGCGACTTGGGCAGCCGAGCGAGGTTCGTAGCGATCGCCCTTTTGCTTAAAGTAGAGCTTATCGTCGCAGAGTAAACAGTGGGCGGCATAGCAAGGCCCAGGGCCTTGGTCAGAAAACAGCAGCATCGCCATCTCAGGCGGGTTCACCGTTTGCCCGTCTTCAACCAAAATCTCCCACGCTACCTCTAAGCTAGAGGGGTCGAGGTAAGGCTGGATATCGCGCAAAAAGCCAGCAATTTCAGATGGCGTATAGACACCACCCGAGACTTCATACTCGACATCCCGCGGATGCACCGTATGAGACTGACCCTGCTGATCGGTAACGATCCAATGCTTTTTACCCTCAGGGCGTTCGGCCACCGCGAGGCGACGAGCCCCATTCAGCCGAAATTCAACTAGTGTTCCCTTGTCCATAGGGCGGCATAGGATATCGGGTGTAAGGGTGGGGCGAAAAAATGAAAAACTAGGCTAATCAAACGGCATTACTAGACCCTAGGCTAGGCCACCGATTAGACCCTAGATCAGACTTAACAGATTAGGTCTGTAGATTAGATTACAGCAGTTGGAGAAGGCGAGGCTACAGCGGATCAGACCTTGGCATAACATCGGCAGCTTATCAGCAGGTTTTCCGCAGATTTTTGGCAGACGCTACTGCTTACCACACCCGTAGCCCTACGCCCTACTCCTAGCCTTCTTGGTTGACGAATGGCAGCAGGGCTAGAATGCGTGCGTGTTTGACTGCTTTGGTCAAATCGCGCTGTTGCTTAGCGGTTAGGCCAGTAATGCGGCGGGGCAAGATTTTGCCGCGCTCGGTGATAAATTTGCGGAGCAGCTCGACGTCTTTGTAGTCGATGGGGTCTCCGGGCTTAATAGGCGAGACGCGGCGGCGAAAGTAGGTCATAGGTCAACTGCTTGATGAATCTTAAGAGTAACTTTGGTGGGACTGGGTAAGGCTCTAGAAGTTTGGCTCTAGAAACTTTTCCCTAGGAGCGTTGCTCTAGAAACTGCCCTAGAAGAGGACAGCAGTCGGAGGATAACTTCATCCAACTCTGTAGCATACGCGACAATGCGTACCTTTGGAGACAAAAATGCACCGCTCGAAGGCTCTTGGAGTTGGTCAACCGTTTTATTAGCGGTCAACTCCCAAAGTTAACTTCGCGGCAACGTTGAGGCTGGCTGTACCGGTCACTGGACGCTGCGGGGTGCCTGCTCTAAGGACGACGCGATCGCGACGACTACTTGATTTCTTTGTGAACGGTGTGCTTGTTGCAGTGGGTGCAGAACTTTTTCAA
The DNA here is from genome assembly GCA_036703515.1 of Chroococcidiopsis sp. Lineage (GTDB taxonomy): Bacteria > Cyanobacteriota > Cyanobacteriia > Elainellales > Elainellaceae > DATNOW01. The sequence continues at coordinate 2,118 of DATNOW010000290.1, read as the reverse complement.
CTCTAGCCGGTTGGTGGTGTTCCGCCGATTTTTGCTGGTGGTGTAACGGGAAACCCCGGTCGATCGCTTGTCGGGGTTTGTGCGACACTCTGTACACTCTACCGTAATGATTATTCGGACGCCCTTCTTACTAGCCATAACTCTACACGTTCAACCTGGCAATCAATAATTAAACACAAACAACCATTATTTCACACGACGTTTCAGATCAGCAAGTAATCGTTGAATCTTAAGGTCAAGGGAGTAGCCCCGGCGGCTTTGTACCACGAGCGTCTGCGTCCACTGGTCGTGGAAGGTCTGGTTTTTGTCGGGATCGAGCCAGGCGAGGCTGGCATCGGCGACTAGGGGAATAAACAGCAGCGGAGCCCAGGGGGTGCTGGGGTTGAAATTGACCAGCCCGACGAGGACGAGAAAAACCGCGAACCCCAGCGGAGCTTCGCGCAAAGACAGCTCTGTTAAACCGGGAATGCCAGCGCTGCGCCCGTCTACCAGCATCATGTCAAAGGCCCAGCGCCCTAAACTTTGCCCATGATTGCGCGATACCAGCAGCACGCGCAGCCCCATCCAGCCCAGCATAAACACAAACAGTTGGGCGATCGCCCCGGTGCTGATCACCAGGCTGACTAGCCCCACCGCCATAAAATCGACCAGCAGCGCTGCGCCCCGCCGCCAAAGCGGCACTCTGATATAGCGACTGGGAATGATTTGACCACGATTATCGGCAGGCATTTCGGGCCTCCATGGGGGCTATTTCCCATGGTACGCTTTTTGCCGACCGACCCGTATGAACGCCATGGGTTACGGTAGACCATAGATTACGGTAGACCTGTCTTTTCCTGTTCTGGTGATTCTCTATGCTGCAAGCCCGCGACGCTGAAACGCTGATTTTCAATTTGGTGCATCCGCTAGAGTCTCAGCAGGATGTGGAAGCTGTCGATTTGCTGGCGGCGGCTGGGCGGGTGTTGGCGGTGCCTGTGGTCAGCCAGCTCGATTTTCCCCACTGGGACAATTCTGCCATGGATGGCTATGCGGTGCGTTTTGCCGATGTTGCGTCGGGCAGCGCGGAGCAGCCTGTGAGCCTGACTGTTGTGGAAGAGATTCCGGCGGGGTATGCCCCCCAGCGCACTATTGAGTCGGGGCAAGCCGCTCGGATTTTGACGGGCTCGATGATGCCCCTAGGGGCTGATACGGTGGTGATGCAAGAAGACACGGTGCGCCAAGGCGATCGCGTCCTGATTTGCACGACCCCCAAACCCCAAGCCTTTGTCCGCCATCGGGGGGCCTATTACCAAGCGGGTGCGGCGCTGCTGTCGCCAGGGGTGACCCTAGCAGCCCCTGAAATTGCTGTGCTTGCCGCGGCCCAATGCACCGCCGTGAGGGTCTATCGTCGCCCCCGCGTGGCCATTCTCTCAACGGGCAGTGAGCTGGTGGCTCCCGATCAGCCCCTCGGCCCTGGTCAGATTGTTGATTCAAATCAGTATGCTTTGGCGGCGCTGGTGCAGCAGGCGGGGGCTGAGCCGATCTGTTTGGGGGTGGTGCCGGATCACCCCGATGCCCTGAAGCAGGCGATCGCCCAGGCGATTTCTACGGCTGACTTTGTGTTGTCGTCGGGTGGGGTGTCGGTGGGCGACTACGACTATGTTGATCAGATTTTGGCGGAGCTAGGGGCTAGCATCCACATCCGCGCTGTTGCGGTGAAACCGGGTAAGCCGCTGACTGTGGCTACCTTTACGGGGGGCAGCCGTCCGCGCTCCGTGCTTTATTTTGGGCTACCGGGCAATCCGGTGTCGGCGTTAGTCACCTTCTGGCGATTTGTGCTGCCGGCTCTGCGTAAGTTTTCGGGCTTGGCCGACTCGTGGGGGCCGGTGTGGACAAAGGGGCGATCGCTCCATCCGCTGCGGTCAGACGGCAAACGCGAAAGCTATGTTTGGGGGCAACTTCATAGCGTCAACGGCGACTATGAATTTCACATGGCTACCGGTTCCCACTGGTCGGGAAATCTGATCAACCTAGCCTGCACCAATGCCCTCGCCATGATTCCTGTCGGGCAGACTAGCATTGCGGCTGGCGACCTAGTACCGATTTTGCAGATCGGCGCACCGATTGTTCGGGCTAGGT
>DATNOW010000289.1:0-2870 GCA_036703515.1 Chroococcidiopsis sp. | reverse complement strand
ATCGGGTTTATCCGGTTAACCCGGCCGTTGCCGAGATTGATGGGCATCGCGCCTATGCAACGCTGGCCGATATCCCAGAACCGGTGGATATTGTTAATATTTTTCGTCGCTCAGAGTTTTTGCCGACCATTGTGGATGAGGCGATCGCCATCCACGCCAAAATGATTTGGGCCCAGCTCGGCATTTTCCATAACATGTCCGCTCAGCGGGCGATCGCCGCCGGGCTTGATGTGGTGATGGATGCCTGCATTAAAGTAGACTACTCGCGTCTCAACGTGCAGCGGAAGTAATCCCAGGCTGTCGACTTTCCCACTCTCCTGCTCTCCCATTCCCCACTTTCCTTAAGTCATCAGCGGCAGAGGGCTAGGGGTAGCGCGCCAAAGCTGTTCTAGATTGATGGCGGGCATGGTCAGGTAGAGCACGTCTCCGGGGGCGAGGGTGGCTTCTAGCAGTTCCCAGCCGTGGGACGTGCCGTGGGTGGTTTCGAGATAGAGCGGCACGAAATCTGCGGTCATCGCTGCCTCGCGGACGCGCCGCCCGCAAAAGGGATGCCCGGCTGTAATCATCGTGGCCAGCGCGATCCACAAACTATCGGAGGTCATGCCGTTGCCTAAGATGCGCCCGCCTAGGGCGGCGGCGGCAAAGGATGGAGCGGCCAGATCGGCGGGGCTGAGCACAGCCTCAAACTCAAAAACGCGCTGGGCCAGGGGTGCAAAGTGGGGGTCTTGATTGCGGACGATTACCGGCAGTTTGGGGGTGATGCCTTTGGCGGTGAGGGCGATTTCTAAATTGGCTACGTCATCACTGGTGACGGCGATCAGCGCTTCAGCGGTGCTAATATTAGCTGCCTGCAAAATGTCAGGGACGCTGGCATCCCCCTGAATCACGGGCACCTTTAAGGCTTGGGCGGTGCTGAGGAAACGGTTATTGGGGTCGCGCTCGATCACCACAATGTCGCAACCGTTGGAATGGAGCTGTTGGATAATTTGAACGCCGATGCCGCCCAAACCGCAGACGATGTAGTGATTGCGCGGCGGAATGCGGGTGTGGTGCCAAATCTGGCTAAACCGCGTCCCTAGCACAAAGTCGTTGAGCAGAGCATAACAAATGCCGACGACGGCTGCCCCGACCAGCATCATCACGACGGTAAACAGCTTGATGCTATTGGGTGCGTGTTCGGCGACGTTTTCTTGGCCGCCGGCCCCGGTAATCATGCCGACAGAAAAGTAAAGGGAGTCGATCACCGATGTGTTGAAGCTGGCGGCGGTGTAGGTTAGCGTCGCCAGGGCAATCAGCACGAGCAAGACGAGCAGCACCATGATGGTGGGGCGAATGTGCTGTTGGAAGCGGTTAAGCGTGTCAAGGATATGGAGCAAACGCTGGGTGAAGGTGCGCCGAGAGGTGCGGATATTGGGTTTGGTGGCGCTGATGACGCGATCGCCTACCTGGAGCGACTGCCCATACATCACGGCTGACACTAGATCTAAATTGCTTTCGTCGGGCAAATAGTAGATCAACATCCGATCGCGATCGTCCCACAGGTCGCGCAGCGATCGCCCTAGCCAGGGGTGATACGGATCGATATAGTCTTCGCGGATGGGCCAGGTTTTGTGAAATAGCTGGAGTTGGCCGATCGCCTGATTGCCTAGGGCCGCAAAGGTAAAGACCGGCGCTGCTAGGGCCGCTACGCTCATGCTGAAGTGATCGGGCAGGGTGTGATCGAGGCGATCGCCCAGCCGCGAATTAAACAGGCGATTGACAATGCGAATCTTGGGATTGAGCACGCGGGCCTGGGTCAATACCGCCAGGTTGACGGCATCGTCGCTAGTCGCCAACACGAGGGTATGGGAATCGCGCACCCCTGCGGCCAGCAACGTTTCCGCCGAGCGCAGATCGCCAATAATGACATCTGGGTCGTGGGTCTCTAGCGCTGTTTTGCTAATGCCTACGACCGTTGCCCCTTGCTGCCGCAGCAAAGAGAAAATCTTATATCCGGTGCGACCTAGACCACAAACAATAATCCGAGGTTTCATACCTGACCTCAGGGCATAGCCGCTACGTAATCTCTAAGTAACCTCTAATAGTGGCGCACTCCACCCCAGGGAACTGTAGCTGACAACACGAGGCTACGAAAGTTAAAGATTGTAGATTTGTGCGCTGTCCGGATACTCCGCCGTAGTCACGGGAATACTAATCAAAACTAGCGGTCTTATGTCACCATGCGTCGCAACATTGCCAAAGGCAGCATCCGCCCCAAAATCAGCACCATGCCCCGTCAAAAGTCTGAAGCGGCAGCGTTTCTCGATATTTACAAGCTAGTTATCGAAAAGAAACGGCTGCAAGAGGAGCTGCAAAGCATTGACGAACGCCGCCTGCAAATTGTGCAGCGGTTGGGCGTTTTAGACCAGCAGGTTGGCACGTTAGAAGGAACGGTGCAGCAAATGCGAGCGGCGGAAGCCGCCGATCCTGCCATTCCAGCCCACGTCCCCTATTCCCAACCCCTGCCCGACAACTACGACACCCTGTTTCTCGATTACTAAGGATCGTGGATTTAATAACCTGAAATCCTTGGGGGGCGCACATCGGTGCGCCCTTACAGAGAACTGGACTGATCGGAATTATTGAATTCGTGATCTTAAGATTACGTAGGGTAACCTAGGGGCGCACCGCGTGCGTCCTGCGGATTCAACCCATTTATTCACCCCCCATTGCTGTAGGGGCGCACCGCGTGCGCCCTGAATATTGGCCGCTGTTCTTTAGCCCTGCTGTTGTCCCCAAAACACCTCAGGATGAGCGCTAAAAACTTGGTGTTCGAGAAGGCATCCCCCTAAGATTAAGGAGGCGGCGCGTGACCCTTGGGGGCGCGCAAC
>DATNOW010000288.1:0-3361 GCA_036703515.1 Chroococcidiopsis sp. | reverse complement strand
CGACCGATGCGCCTTACCGTTTGCTGGCCGACGACATCTTAGCCAGCTTTGAGCCCAAACGGGCCAGCCTGAGCACCTGGTCGAGCCGCATTGCCCGTCACCATCCTGACCTAAATCAGTTGTTGCGCGAGCATGGCGTTTCATTAGTCAGCGATTGGGCGATTTTGAGCGATACCAGCCCCGAGCAGCTTCAACGCGTGCTGTCTGAGTTTCATACACTCACCCCCAGCGAAGTCAGCCAAGCCCTCGTGCTACTCAACGGCTACCACCTAATCTACCGCCACGACCGCCGCCAGCAGCGCCTGCTGGGGCTGGTCAAAGGTAAGGAGCGATGCCTGCCCCCCACATCCGATCAACTCACCCGCATTGCCCAGTATGTTTACACCCAAACCGCATCTTCCCCACCCATTTCACCCCTTTCTACCGAGACTATTATGCGCAAACTGCAAATCCTCGCCAGCCAACTGCGCGACTATCGAATTTATAGTCGCGGTGGCACACTACCGACTCAATCTTTAGACGATCCCGATACCCATGCCGTTGCCACCGCTGTGCCTGCACCCAATGCAACCGACGAACATGACGAACAACGCGAATTTTTACGCCATTACCAACAGCAGTTTTTACACTGCCTAAATGGATCGTTGCGTCAGGTTTTATGCGATCGCCTGCGCTATTTGGAACGTAAAAACAAAAAAACGGCCAGTGATTTTAGAACTGCGCTGCATTTGTTTCACTGTCAAGGCAAGTCGATGTCTGATATTGCCAAGCAGCTACAGATGCAAGCCCAATATCAAGTAACGCGATTAATTAAACTCAAAGAGTTACGGGCTCAGGTGCGCCATCAGCTATTGCTTTGCTTAAGCAGTGCGATCGCCGAATCTGCCCCAAAATATGTCGATCCCAAGCAGCTCCAGCAGCGCGATCGCCTGATAGAAACAGTCTTAAATGAACACATCGATACGCTGATGCAACAGGCAGAAACCGAAGCGCTGCTGGCGCGATCGGGGCCCTTGAGCAGCGTTTTTTCGCGGCAGCTTTGCCACCATCTTGACCGTGGCTTAGACTGCCAGGAGGTGGCGCTATGATCAATCCTGCTATTTCATTCAATGAACTGGCCGACTGGGATGCGATCGCCGATGACACCATCGAGCTGAGCGACGAACAATGCGATCGCGCCATTCAGCTCAGCCAAGCTGCCTCTAACCGCTTCCAGCAGTGGTCGCTATATATCCAGGCCCTAGCCTTGACTGGGTTTGAACAATGGCTCGAAGAATGGGCCCCAGACCTCCCGCTTGATGTTAGCCACTGTTCGCTCTACCAGCCCCACTATGCCAATTGGCTCGATGCGGTCTGTAATCTGGGCATTGGCGATTTTCAGCTCAGCCTGATTCCCGTCGGCAGCGTCAGCGATCGCGTTGTATCGGTACCTCGGGCGATCGTTGACCTACCCAGGTTTGTGCCGCACTTCTATACCCTGGTCGCCGTCCAGGAAGAAGACCTCCAGGTGCAGATCCAGGGCTATCTGCGCCACGACCAGTTGACCCAATATCAGCAGGCTCAGCCATTAACCGCCGACAGGCAGTGGGGCTATCGCGTCCCGCTAGAGTGGTTCACCCCCGACCCGACAGCGCTGCTGCTCGATTTGCGTGCTCTAGATGGGGCGGCTATTCCGCGTCCCACAGAACTCGCAGAAACAGCGCTGGCGCTTGAGCCTAGCGCCACTATCCAGGCTCAGCTCACCCCCCAACTACCCCAGCTTTGCGATCCCGACTGCACGCTGCAACAGGTGTTGCCGTGGTCAACCGGAGCCGCTATTATCAACAATCCCGAACTGGCAGAGTGGCTCTATCAACAGCAGCAGGCGGAAACGAGTCCATCAGCGCTCAGCGCCGCTAGCAGTGTTAATACTGCTAACACCGTTGACAACACAACCCCAAGCGATCGCCCCCAGACTGCACCAGCCGACCCTCTACAACCCCTAATCACCCAGGCAGTCAACGTTGGCTTGTGGCTGCGCGACCAGCTCGATGCCACAGCCGAAGCCCTATCGTGGGTGCTGCTGCCCCCCCAACCGGCGATCGCCTCAGCCCTGCGCTCTGGCGTCGAAGAATTAGACGCCGTAATCGACGCCCTCCGCCAACAAGATATCGACATTCCCGACCATGCGGGCGGAGCCTCCCGCGATATCCGCTGGGGGCGCGTGGCAGTGCGGCTCTATGCCCTCACCTGGGTGTTGCCCCGCACGATTGAAATCGACGGCTGGATTTTGCTGCTGGCCCTAGGGCCCCAGCCAGGCACCCAAATGCCCGTTGGCATTAGCCTCCAGGTGCACGATTCACGGGAGCTATTGGTCGAGCGCCGCCTCACGGATGCAGCCCAGGATGCCTATCTCTATGCCCAGGTAGGGGGCAGTTGGGATGAACAGTTCATGGTGACTATCAACATGGCCAATGGGGCTGCAGTTTCACTATCCTTTACCTTTGCATCTGAGTCGTCATGATGGCTACGTCTGCGCAGATTCGTCTCAAAATTCAGCAAATCGGTCAGATTTGCCTATTTGAGCTGTCGGGAGGGCACGGGCAGCAGGTGCAGGCGACCCTACCCTACCCCGACGAGCTGACAACCCTCTACCGAAACTGGCAGCGGGTTTATCTCAGCTTTTATAAAACCATGCCGGTGGGGCCACAGGCTCTGGCTGAACCCTTGGCTGAACCCACACCCAGAAAGCCAGCACAGCCGCCAGCAGAACCGCCCCTGCGGGGCTGGGTAGTAGCCAGCGGTGGCCTCAGCCCCAGCACAACCGATTGGCATACCAAACTGGTCGAAGCTGAAACCAAGCTGCTCAGCCAGTTCCATCGCTGGCTGCGCAGTGCTGAGCTGTTTGACATCCGGGCAGCGATCGCCCGCTACAGCCAGCACCTTGGCCCTAAAAATTCCTCTTCTACAACACCCCTCGACAGTGACGGCATTACCGTTTTTTTGACCTGCACACCCCTAGAGCTAGCCCGCTTTCCCTGGGAAGCATGGGAGATTGGCACCGATTTCGCGGCAGCGGGCACGATTCGCATCGTGCGCACACCGCCCACCATCCGGGCGATCGCCGACCATCCCAAAAAACGCTCGTCCCAGCGCAAAGCCAGAATCTTAGCCATTTTGGGCGATGATAGCGGGCTTAACTTTCAAGGCGATCGCGATGCGGTCACGTCGCTGGCACGGGTGGCCGAAATCCAGTTTGTGGGCTGGCAGCCCGGTCAAACGGCAGCGGCAGTAAAAATCCAAATCCAGCAGGCGATCGCCGACCCCCAGGGCTGGGATGTGTTGTTTTTTGCTGGGCACAGCAACGAAACCCAGGTCACCG
>DATNOW010000287.1:0-4996 GCA_036703515.1 Chroococcidiopsis sp. | reverse complement strand
CGGCGTTGGAATTGTTTCAAACGGTGCGTCAGCTTGAGGAGGCCGCGGCCCTAACGACGACGGGCAGCAACGGTAAGATCTAATCGTCGTAATCCGTCCATTCGGGAGCACGCTATTACCCTGGAACTTTGGAACTCTGGAGCCCTTCAATCCTGCCAATTAGTTGCCTACAGATCATGGCTGTGGAGCGGAATGCCTACGGTAAAGGTGGTTTGATGGCGATCGCTCTCCACTGTGATCAGGCCTTCTAGCTCCTCGATCAGTTTTTTCACCAACGCCAGCCCTAACCCCGTGCCGCCATGTTTCCAGGGATCGGCATTGGGAATGCGATAAAACTTCTCAAAAATGCGGGTTTGCTCGCTGGGCGAAATTTCAACGCCGGAGTTGGCGATGGTGATGATTAACACAGCCCCGGAATGATGGTGCAGGGCTCCTACGGCTCTCAGCAGGTGACTGATGGCCCGCTCACCAGGTTTAACAATTTTGGCGGAGAGGGTAATTTTCTCCTTTGCGGGAGTATATTTGCAGGCGTTGTTCAGCAGTTCTGAGAGCGCGCGATCGAGTTTTGAGAAATCGGTGGTGATGGGGCTCAGCCCTGGTGGCATATGAATCTGCAGCTGTTGCTGCTGTTTGTCGGCACGATGCACAAAGGGTTCGACTAGCTCAGACAGCCAATCTTGCAATGTCATCGAGGTGAGGGTCAGCACGTCTGCCTTGGCCTCTAGGCGCGATAGGTCGAGCAGGTCGTTGATCAGCGTGATTTCGCGATCGCATTCAGACTGCAAGATTTGCAGATAGCGGTGGATATTGGTGTGTTCGGGGTTGCGTTCGGGGTTGTGTCCGGGGGTGTGCTCGGTCGGGAGCGGTTTAGCCGCATTGAGCATGAGTTCTAACATTTGGGTGGCCATTTTGATGCTGGCAATGGGGGTGCGCAACTCGTGGGACACCGTACTGAGAAAATCGTCTTTGAGGTGGTTGAGACGCTCTAACTCCGTGACTTGGGTTTGGGCTGCCTTATACAGACGCGCTTGGCGGAGGGCGATCGCGCATTGATTGGCCACCTGCTGCGTGAGGCGAATATCTTGCTCGCTAAAGGCATAGAACTTGTGATTAATCAGCCACAAATCGCCCAAAATCCCCTGATCGTGCTGAATGGGGCAGGCCAACATCGACACATGCCCCCGCACCGGGCTAGGCAACACCGAGCAAAACTGAAAAGCCATGCCCGCAAACAGCTGGTCGTAGATCTCGGGAAAGGCCTTAATGTGGGCCACACGCCCCTGGGAGGGCGAAACGGTGGTGGTGTATTCATAGCAGATGGTGGAGGTGCCCCGGTCGAGGTCATAGAGGGCCGCGTTACAGCCGCTTACCCCAATCGATTCGACCAGTTCTTGCACGGCTGATTGCAAGATTTGATCTTCATCTAGGCTGTCGCGCACCTTGTCGGTAATGCGTTTGAGGGTGGCTTCAAATTCAAAGGCGAGCTGCAATTCGGCCGTGCGCGCCTGAAATTTGCGCTCCAGTTCGCTATTGGTGCGGTGCAGCTGTTGGTATAGCTCCGATTGCTGCAACGCAATGCTGACTTGCTCCGATAGCTGTTGCAACCAGTCCAGTTCAATCGGGTGCCACCGTCGCGGGGTGGGGGTATGGATGATCAGCAGTCCCCAGGCGTTGGGTGCCATCATCACCGGCAAAATCACCATCGCTTTGGTCTGCTGTTGCAGAAGATTTTGCATGACTAAATGGGGTAGGGTATCGTGCTCAACATCGTTCACGACCCGGATATTGCCCTGACAGAAGGACTGGGTTTGCTGCAAAATCCAGTCGTAGTAGATTGTCTGCCGAATGCGATCGTCTTGGGGGGCGGTGGTGGCGATCGCGACCTGCACCAATTTTTGGGGATTGAGCAACCGATAAAAAGTGACTCGGTTGGCCCGGAAAAAGCCCCGCAGCTCGTTGACAACAATATCTAAAATGTCGTTGACCAGCAGCGTTTGATGAATCTGCTGAATTACTCCTGCGATAAAGTGCGCGATCGCCTGCTGTGACGGTTCAGCCAAATCGGATGGGGGCAAGGGCGCATCGGGGCTGGTGCTGACATAGCTGTCTGGCGAATGGGAAGCGGTCGCCAGCGGAGGGACATCGCTGCTGATATCAAGCCAAATACCAGAGATCAGTACCTCTCCTTCGGCGTTATAAGACAGACGGGCGCTGTCTTGCACCCACTTTTGCGTGCCGCTAGCCGTCAACACCCGATAGCAATGGCGAAACGGCTGACAGGTGGCAGTAGACAAATTTAGAATGGCGTCAAACTGGGCCCGATCGGCCGGATGAATAAAATCTAAGCAACCCTGGGGCAGGGCAATCATCTCGGCCGCCGTCATGCCCAACAGCTCAATGATGCGATCGCTGACAAAGGTTAGGGTCGGTGGTTGGTTGACCCGGGCGATCGCCTGATAAATCACCCCCGGCACGCTGTCTAAAATGGCCATCGGGTTAGGACTATACCGATTGATAGCCCGTTTACCCTGTGGTTTGCGGCTGCGATTGGCTGACCTTGACCGGTTGGTAGCCGCCGGTAACATTGCCCTGGGTTGATCTCGGCCAACGGGCAGCATCCCACTAAAGTCTGAGATCATTGGCATTTCCCCCAGTGCGATCCTGTGATGGTGATTAGACTCGGTCTGCGTCCCTGGTATTGCGGCTTCAGGCAATCTGTACGGCTTCAGGCAATCTGTACGGCTTTAGGCAATCTGTAGAGACCAGATCGCGCCTCCCCTCAATCACCCATGATGGGGGAATGCGTTCCACTCTTGCCCTGTATGGGTTGTGTTGGCTAGGCAACATGGTTTAGGCTGCTCTAGCCTGTCTTAGGGGGCGGATGCGCCACCTGTCTTAGCGACGTTCTATCTCAGTGCGTGAGCAGCCTCTGATCGTGGGATCGTGAGCAGATCGGGTATTGAACCTGCTCAACACCTAGCAACGCCTCCTGTGATAAGCATGATTCTCATAACGAGAATTAAGCTTGCGTCGCTAGGGTGCTGAGTATATTTAGTGTGCCCATTGAGACAACGAACGCCCCAAGACTTAATCAGGTTTCATGGATGCTGAGACGTTATCCAACCGCTGACTGGGTTGCGATCTAGACACAGTGCTGTTTGGGATGCTCTACTGTGCCGAACGGTGGAATGATTTTGGCAAAAACTGCTGCAAAATTTCCGTTGGTTTGCGATCCCAGGTGTCGATATGTTCGTAAATCAGGCCGTCTCGCAGACGATAGGTGGAATATCCGTTGAATAGGATCACGGCTGACCACGGCAACCGCAGCGTGCCTCGCACTGTCCAGGTGGCTATAATCACATCCGGGCTGTCTTGGACGATGTTATGCAGGTCAAAATGCAGCGCTGTAAAAAATAGCCGCCCGTGAAAGCGCAGCGTCCAAAAAATAATCCGATAGTTGAACTTGCCGCGAAACCGATTGACGGGATCTCGGAAAACGATGTCTTGGGTGTAAATGTCGTAGCAGATGTCACGCTCAAACAGCGTGGGCAAGTCTGTGTTGAGGGTTTCGATCAGAGTAGCGCTATCCATCACAAGTAGTCCTCCGATCTCAGCGATCAAATTCTTGGCTCCAGGCAGGAAACTCGCTGCCCGGTTGACGAGCATAGACGGATACGCGGGCGATCGCATTGAGCTGTAAGGCCGTCAATTCGTCGCGCACAAACGATACCATGACTTGCTCATCGGGAATATCTGCGGATTCCAGCAAAATTTGCAGGTTCTGTCCTTGCAAATTGACTTTGGCGAGGATTCCCTGCGGCTCCAGCGATTGATTAAAATCGGCGGCGAGCAGTGCGGCAATTTCGCGTTCGCCGCCCGTGTTGGCAGAGCTAGGCGGCGATGCGGCGGGGGGTGACGCGCTTCCGGCAGGTGGCACCGCGATGCGATCGCTGACAAACTCTGAGGGCACGTCTTCGGGCAAAATCGTCGTCAGGGCTACATCGCTGAGGGAAGACATCACCGCTAGGCGATCGGCCTGTCGCTCAACAATTTTTTCAAATAGGTTGCGGGCCAGGCGGGCGTTGCCAAAGGTGCGATCGCGCTGACTGTAGAGGGTATCAAAAATCGCTGCGAGTTTAAGTTGGGCGTCGTCAGTAATGGTGAAATGACTTTTTCCGGCAATTTTGATAAAAATTTCTAGCAATTCGCCAGGACGATAATCATTAAAGTAAAAATAGCGATTAAACCGCGATCGCAACCCTGGATTTGACTCAATAAAATCGGTCATTTCATCGGTGTATCCTGCCACAATCACCACTAAGCGATCGCGATAGTCTTCCATCCGCTTGAGCAGAATATCAATCGCTTCTTGACCAAAATCGCTGGTGGCACCTTTGGGTTTTAGCGTATAGGCTTCGTCGATAAATAACACACCGTCGAGGGCTGATTTTACTAATTCATCGACCTTGGTTGAAGTCTGCCCGACATAGCCCGCCACCATGCCGACGCGATCGGTTTCAACCAAGTGCCCTTTTTCGAGGAAACCTAACCCTTGATAAATCCGCCCCATCAATCGCGCAACCGTTGTTTTGCCGGTGCCTGGCGGCCCACAAAAGACGGAATGCAGCGAAACCGGCGTCTTGGCTAAGCCGCGTTCAAGCCGCACTTTTTGCACTTTTAAAAAGTTAGTCAGCGTCTTCACTTCTTGTTTAATCGTCTCCATTCCTACCAGTTCTTCGAGCTCTTTGAGAGCCTCTTCTAAGGTGTCGGGCGTATCGGCGGGAGAGCGATCGCTAGTTTGGATCAGCGCTTCATAGGAGACACTCGCGTCATAGGTGTGCAGCAGTTGCCAAACTGTTGATAAAGACTCCATTTCTGGCATCGTGATGGAGCCATCGGCTTTAATCAAAACCTGGGCAAACTTGTAAATGGCGTTAACGGTTTGATCTAAATAATTGGTGTTATGTTTTTCGTCGTATTGGTTTAAAACTGATGG
>DATNOW010000286.1:0-5131 GCA_036703515.1 Chroococcidiopsis sp. | reverse complement strand
GCTTTACGACCTCAATTCCCTGTCGCTGCTGCCCAAAACCGACCCCGTGGGGCTGCTGGTGCTCGGTCGTCCGGTCAATGTGGTGAATCACGCCTGGGTTGACGGCAAGGCGATTGTGGCCGATGGGCAAGTCAAAACGGTCGATGTCGCCGCTCTCAAGCGGCAGTTTTTTGAACTGAGCGAGTGGCAAAGCAACCGTCAATCGCCCACCAGAGCGGCAGCCGAAGGGCACTATCGCAACATTATGGGCCTGCTCTAAGCCCGTTAGTTGAGCCCGTTAGTTGAGCCCGTTAGTTGGGCCCGTTGGTTGAGCCCGTTCGTGCAGTCTCAATTCGATAGAATGGAGCAGGTGAGGTTTGGGGAAGTAACCTTGCCTGGCCTCCTGTTTCTGTCGTCCAGAACTGTCCTCAATTTCCTGCCCATTACCGCCTCCAATTACCGTCCCTAAATTACGCATGATTGAGTCGCTGCAAACCCGACTGTATGAGTTGAGTCAACTGGCCGATACGCTGGTGGCTACTCAGCTGAGCCATTTGTCTGGGCTGAGTGTCGGGGTGATTTTTTTGGCCGGGCTGTTGACCAGCCTCACCCCCTGCATGCTGTCGATGCTGCCCATCACCATCGGCTATATCGGCGGGTATGAAACCAAGACTCGCTTGCAGGCCGCGGCGCAATCGACCTGGTTTGCTCTGGGGTTAGCTACAACGCTGGCCGCGTTGGGCATTTTGGCGGCGATCGCCGGTCGTATCTATGGGCAAATCGGCATTGGCCTACCGATTGTAGTGAGTGCGATCGCCATTTTGATGGGTTTAAACCTGCTCGAAGCCCTGCCGCTGCGCCTACCGTCTTTTACAGGCTTAGACTGGATTGCCACCGATTGGCCAGAAGGCGTGCGTTCCTATCTGCTGGGGTTGACCTTTGGGCTGGTGGCATCGCCCTGTAGCACGCCGGTCTTAGCCACCCTCTTAGCCTGGATATCCACCACGCAAGACCCCCTGCTGGGCAGCGCTCTGTTATTGTCGTATACCGCTGGCTATGTGGCCCCGCTGATTTTAGCGGGCACCTTCACAGCCTCCATCAAAAAAATCCTGGAACTGCGCCGCTGGTCGGGTTGGATTACCCCAGCCAGCGGTGTATTACTGGTCGGGTTTGGCGTATTTTCGCTGCTCTTTAGGCTTGCCCCTTCTCTTTAGGCTTGCCCCTGGTATTTAGGCTCACCCTTGCTCTGGATGCCTTTATCGCCTTGCCGCATTAATTCTTTTGCCACATTGATTCCCCTGCTTTTGCTCTTTAGGCCCTAAAACGATCCGATCGCATGACTTCAGAGAACCCCGCCCCACCCAATTCCCCATCCCCGCTGTCGCGCCTCCTCGCCATTCCCAAACGCTACTTGCAGCGCGAGTTAGTGCCATTGCTAGCGGATCTGCGGCTGGCGATCGCCCTGCTGCTAGCGATCGCCGTCTTTAGCATTGTCGGCACTGTGATCGAGCAGGGTGAGAGTCTAGCTTTGTATCAGGCCAACTATCCCGAAAGCCCAGCCCTGTTTGGCTTCCTCACCTGGAAAGTGATTCTCAACCTGGGTTTAGACCATGTCTATCGCACTTGGTGGTTTTTGGCTCTGCTGATTTTGTTTGGGGCCAGCCTGACCACCTGCACCTTTAAGCGCCAGATTCCGGCGCTGCGCTGGTTTTCGCGCACCTGGAATTTTTACACTCAGCCCCGTCAGTTTCAAAAGCTGGCCCTCAGCGCCGAATTACCCGGCACCGCCCTCACCGCCCTGACTCCGCTGCTCGAAAAGCAGCGCTATCGCATCTTTCAGCGCGACAACACGATCTATGCCCAGAAGGGCGTGGTCGGGCGCATTGGGCCCATCATCGTCCATGTCGGCATGCTGGTGATCTTAGCGGGGGCGATCGTCGGCTCGATGACGGGCTTTTTTGCCCAAGAGATGGTGCCCAGCGGCAACACCTTTCAAGTCCAAAATATTTTTGATGCCGGGCCCTGGGCCCAGTCCCAAATTCCCAAAGATTGGTCGGTGAAGGTCAACCGATTTTGGATCGACTACAGCCCGGAGGGGGCGATCGATCAGTTTTATTCTGACCTGTCGGTGCTTGATCAGGCGGGTAATGAAGTCAAGCGCAAAACCATCCACGTCAATGAACCCCTGCGCTATCGGGGGGTGACAATGTACCAAGCCGATTGGGCGATCGCCGGCATTCGGCTGCGGTTTAACAACAGCCCTGTCCTGCAACTGCCCATGGCCCCGCTCAATGCGAGCGGTGGCGGGCGCTTGTGGGGCACCTGGGTACCCACCAAACCCGACCTGAGCGAAGGCGTGTCGATGATCGTCAAAGACCTCCAGGGCACGGTGCTGGTTTACGACAACGCGGGGCAGCTTCTCACTACGCTGCGCCAAGGGCAGTCGGCCCTCGTCAACGGGGTCACTCTATCGATTGATGAAGTCGTTGGCAGTACGGGGTTACAAATTAAAGCAGACCCCGGTATCCCCATTGTCTATGCTGGGTTTGCCCTGTTGATGATCGGTGTGGTGATGAGCTATGTCTCCCACTCGCAAATTTGGGCCCTGCAAGAGGGCAACCAGTGCTATATCGGCGGTAAGACCAACCGGGCCCAGGTTACCTTTGAGCGCGAAATGATCGCTTTGTTTGATCAGCTCACGCCGCTATCGACGTCGGGCACCCCTCAGCCCAGCGCTGACACGCCCTATGCCACTCATTAGTCTAGTTTAGTGAGTCCAGGTTGTTAGTCCAGGTTGTTAGTCCAGCCCTTGAATCTAGAGTGAGTCTAGCTAGATTGAGGGCTGCACGACCCCGGAACGACCCCAGAACCTGAAGGTTCCCTTTTCTTTTCGGCACATCTCCCCATCTCCACCCGATAATAGGGCCATCTCAATTACGCCTAGCTCTCTTCTTAAACTATGGAAACCAGCGAACTTTTGACTTTGATTATGTTGCTCAGCCCTGGACTGCTGCTGTCTATTTTGGTGATGACTGTGTTTGCCGCAGGCGGTTGATTGGCGCTCTTGAGCCGCTACTATCCAAAAACTGTCTTCAAAACTATTCAAAACTAACTGTCTGCAAAAACTGTGGTTGCATTCTCAGAATAAGCGGTAGGAATGGCACCATTGGCGCAAAAATAAAAGGGAAGGTTTCTTAATGTCAGTGTGGCCATCTCGCATTGCTATGACTGTTGAAGACTCCTCTTCAGCCGCAAGCGCGATCGCCCCTCTGCTTCCATTTCCCCCCATGCAGTCTCTCGAAATTCCGCAACTGATTAAGTACAGCATCACCCCCAAAGACGACGGAGTGCTGCTTTGCATTTGGGAGCCGGCACCGATGACCGACACTCGCGTCAGACCCTTTTTGTTTATGGCGCGCTACCGCTTAGCTGACGATAACGAAGCCAAGACGGTGTTAGAGGAATATCAAGTTGCCTATCAAGCCTTGGGGAGTCAATCTGGCTAGGGCGGATACTTCGGCAAAGCTCAGTGGCCCCAAGCTCACCGACCGGCAGGGGGGCTTTAGGGAGCGGTGGGTTCGGCTGCGGGCTCTTCCGCTGATGGAGCGGGCTCGGGGGGGGCAGGGGCGGGTTCAGAGGGCTCGGGTGGGGCGGTATCGACCACAGGAGATTCAGCCGGCGGGTCACTGATGACTTCGCTGGGTGAGGGTGAAGAATCGCCGCCTTCTGTCACCGGACTACCGCTATCGACGGGGCTGGGTGAGCTGCTGCCGCTAGTGTTGCGATCGCTATTGCGGGTATTTTCGCTCTCGGTGGTGGCGTTCTCGTTGTTGGCTTCCCTCGCGGCGGCGGCGGTGACGCGTCGGGGGCGGATCGGCTGGGCCTGGATGGTGCCGCGACGATTGCGTAAGTTAGGCAGTTCAGGAAACTCTTCGGCAGGGATATCGTCTACCAGCTGGGACATGAAATTGTGCCACGTGCGGGCTGCTGTACTGCTCGCTCCGGCGGTGGGGCGATTGTTGTCATTACCCAGCCAAACCCCGGCTACCAGTTGGGGAATATAGCCGATAAACCACAGATCTCGGCGTTGCTCTGAGGTGCCTGTTTTACCGGCAACCTGACGTCCGTCAAGGCGGGCGCGGGCACCTGTTCCGCCTTCCACAACCCCCCGCAGCATCCACGACATGATGGCGGCGGTGTCTTCGTCTACAGCCTGCTCTGCTTTGAAGTCAGATTCATACAGCACTTTGCCATAGCGATTGAGCACTCGGACAATGCCGTGGGGTTCGATGTGCTTGCCCCGATTGGCTAAGGTGCCATAGGCTCCGGTTAGCTCTAGCAGGTTGACTTCAGAAGCCCCTAGCGCCAAGGAATAAGCCGGAATCAACTCAGATTTGATGCCCATGCGGTGGGCCATGTCGATCACCGGCTGGAAGCCAATGTCAATCAGGGCTTTCACGGCTACAACGTTGATAGAGCTGACTAAGGCATCCCGCAGGGAAACGGTGCCTCGGTAGCTACGGCTATAGTTTTGGGGCTCGTAGCCATCCACGACGAACTTGGCGTCAACGTAGGTTTTGTTGGGTGAGACGCCAGAGGCGATCGCCGTTGTATAAACCAGGGCCTTAAAGGTAGAACCGGGCTGACGCTGGGCTTGGGTGACGCGGTTAAATTGACTTTCGTTGAAGTCGTTGCCGCCCACCATCGCTTTGATTGCCCCCGATCGCGGATCAATCGCTACTAAGGCAGCCTGACCAAAACGCTGACCCGGGCCGTAGTCTTCGATGGCATTGCGCACGGTTTCGTCTGCCAGCCGCTGCCATTTGGGGTTGAGGGTCGTCTCGACCGTCAATCCGCCCAGCTCTAGATCTTCCTTGGAGATGTAGTTGGGCAGCTGCTGCTGAACGTAGGAGGTAAAGTAGGGGAATTCGCTGTAGAGGTTGCGGGGCTGGCTGGGCTTGAGCTTAATCGGCTCGGCGATCGCCCGTTCCATTTCGACTTCGCTGATGTAGCCAACGTCATGCATCCGTTGCAGCACGATGTTGCGGCGCACGCGGGCGGCCTCAATATTAACCAGCGGCGAGTAGGCGCTGGGGGCGGGTGGCATGCCCGCAATCATGGCGATTTCGGAGAGGGTTAGCTGATCGGCCGA
>DATNOW010000285.1:0-3604 GCA_036703515.1 Chroococcidiopsis sp. | reverse complement strand
GCGACCTGCTGGACAACTTCAGACGGCACAGACTCGGATGATTGCATGCCCATGTCGTTAAAAGGGGATTGATCCCTGAATTCTATCAATCATCTCACTCGATAAGCCAGTGAATCGGGATAGAGTTCCAAAAAATATCGGCCCTTGATGGCGATCGCCACACACCGTTCACCGTTCACCCTTCACCCTCGCCCAAACCCAATCTCGCACGCGGGCAAGATGCCCGCACCACGTTTTTAAGCCTTCACCCTTTATTTGGTTGGTGAGCGCAGCCGAACCACACCCCACTCACGCCCCCATCCCCGAATAGTGCTTCAAGCCTTTTTTCCATAGCCAGCGGTTAATCACAAAAAAGATACCCGTCCACCCCAGCAAAACCGTAAAACCCTGGACTAGATTAACCGGGATGCCAACCAGGAGGCTGGCTGGAAAATAGACCATATAGGGAAAGGGTGTCCACAGCACGATCGCCCGCAGCGGTTCTGGGAAGATGTCGAGCGGTGCAATCACGCCAGAGAGAAACAAATACAGCAAAAACCAAAATTGCTCGGTGGCGCTGGCCCGCTCCACCCAAAAGGCCAGCATGGCCGAGGTGTATTGCATTAAAAAGCGCAGGGCAAAGGCCAGGGCGATCGCCACAGCCGCGATCGCCAATGCGCCCAGACTAGGCAGCCACACCGCTTGGGGATAGAGCAAAAAGAATAGGGCCATCAGCGCGATCGCAAAGGGCAATCGCGCCACCCGTTCTGACAGGTGAGAGGTGACATGGTGCCACGCCGGGTCAATGGGCTGTAGCAGTCGCAGCGACAGCTTGCCTTCGAGCACCTCGCGCTCAAACTCCCAAATCACCCAGACCACATTAAACTGACGGACGATAAACACCGCCAGGAAATAGCGAATAAAGTCGACAGGCGATAGCCCAAACTTGCCCGTTTCTGCCGCTTTCACCCAAACCCCCATCATGATCAGCGGCAGGCTGCCAGACAACGCCCACAGCAACAGTTCTGCCCTATATTCGAGCATGTAGGCGTAATAGACCGTAAGCAGGGTTCGCGCTTGGCGCAGGAACAGATGCATCAAAATTGCTGAGCCCGATAAGATAACCGATTAAAACAAAACCCAGCGGATGTCCATGTCACATCTACTGGGTCTTATTCACAGAGTTCGATCTGTTAAATTCCGACTTGCGGAAAAATCGAAACAAGGGCGAACGATGGGACTCGAACCCACGAATGGCGGAACCACAATCCACTGCCTTAACCACTTGGCTACGCTCGCCGTGCTGCTACCTAATATAACATTTTGGTGCTTTGTTATTCTACTACCTTAGCAAACAAGATTGAACCCATTGGCAAAATCTGCAAAATGTTGTCGCGGCAGGAGCGAGACTGCGGTAGGACAGCCCTATGCAGAGATTGTGCGCGACGGGTGGGGTCGAATGTTAGGCTTAGCTGAAGAAAAGGTGGGTAGGACAAGTATGAGTGGTTTAAAAGTTTTCATCGTTTTGACGGCCGCTGCGATCGCCGGAGTTGGGGTCGCGATGGCGGTCACCAATCCGGGCCAAGCCGCTTACGAAACCTACGCGACAGCAAAGCTGACCGCATATCTGAAAGAAAACGCTTGCGCCAAAGCCCCCAAGCTGCTGGGCAATGTCTTGCAGGAAGAGTGTATCGCGCTGCTCGACAAAAACCAGGATGAACTGCGCCAGTTTATCGTCGAAGGTACCGAGCGCCAAAACTATATCGTCGTCAGCATTTATAAAACCGATCTGTCGCCCGATCGGATTTTGCCGCCGATTGTGAGTGACCTCGTGCCGGCCTACCATGCTGAAACGGTCGGGGTATTTCAGCAGTTTTTGACGATTAAAGTGCAAGAGCGTTAGTCTCAAAAATCAGATAGGTCAGGGTCACCCCAGCGTAAATCGGCAGGAAAATCGGGAGGATGGGATTTGCTCAGCTCGCTGGGTGGGCGATCGCTACTCCAGGCCCACCAAACGGTGCCGCAGTGACATTGGTAAAACTCTTGCCATTTGCGGCGATGATCTTCGGTATAGACCGGCGATCGCCGATTGATCCAAACGCGATTCGCTTCTGTACTCAGCGCCCGGCAAGTGGGGCAGTTAAACTCATGGGCATGGATCGCTAACTCTGCCCAACTAGGAGGAACCGGATTAAACGCTTCCATGAATATCCTGCTAAAAATAGAACCGCATCGGCTATCACTATCCTAACGGTTATCGATAAAATACCCAGGGACACAGGCAACCTCACGCCAACAGCCCCCGTCATTGATGACACAAAAGGCGACAAGCAAGCCCTCTCTGCTCCAGATTGATCGGTGAGGTCGATAGGCGAGCGTCCCTCCTTAAGCGAAGCTCGATTTCTGCGGCGTTCATGCCGAACATTAAGGAAAAATAATATACTTTGTAGTCAACAGCGTGAGCTATTTTAAAGGAGCTATTTTCAACTAGCCCAGCAGCTCACTCAGCAGCTACTCACTAGGTGCATCTCAGCCGGTGTATTTCGACCGTTACACCCGGATAACCCCCCACAGGATCAGACACGCAACCGTTTAGGGCTCACTACCCCATCTCAGGAACGAATCATGGTAGATCCGATGGATGACATTGCGAGACAGGCTCGACAAGGCAGCGTCTCTGCAATTATTCAACTTCTGAATGAAAAATTGGCCGAGTCTGGCGTGCGGACAAGGGCTGTGTTTGCAGACGGCATTTTGCAGCTCCTCTGTGAAGCCGCAACCCCCGAACAGCTTGATCAAACTCCTTTGGTAGAGCGCGTCTGCCAAATTTTAGAAGCAATCCAGCCGCGCAATATCCGCCGCATCAACATCAATAGTCGGATTGTCTGCGAGCAGCAGTTGCTGTGGCTAGAAGAAATTACGCGGGAACCCGAAAACTTGCTGTGGACCCAAGCAGTGACGCTGAAGCGCCACAACCCTTTGAAGCGACTGCTCGAAGATTGGCAAACCCACCAAACCAGCAAATCGTCGGCGCAAAAGTCACCCGTAGTTACCAAGAAGCAGCCCGAGTCGCGCCTGTTTTGGCGGGGTCTGGCCGGAGGGGCAGGGCTCAGCTTGCTGCTGCTGGTTGTGGGCTGGGCGATGTCAGACTGGCTGGGGCTGGATTTAGGCAGCAAGATCCAGGCGTTTACCACTCAGCGAGCGCTCCCAGGGGCAGCGCCTGAGGCCACACCATCACCGCCGCCGCCGCCCAACCAAGACCCGTTTGTGCAGGCGGTGCGGATTGCAGAGCAGGCAGCCGTGGATGGTCAAGCGGCCAAGACCGCTGCCGAATGGCTGGATCTGGCCACCCGCTGGCAGCGGGCCTCAGACTTAATGACCCAGGTGGTTTCTACCGATGGGCGTTATCAGACCGCCCAAAATCGGATTACGGTCTACCAGCAAAATAGCCAAGCCGCCCTCGCCCAAGCAGAACTGCTGCGCCCGTCCGAGGGCACCCCCTCGGGCGCGGCCAACTAACCGGAAACGAGCTCTGCTAATCTTGATCACAGGTCTTGATCGGCTGATTAACTAACAAATCTTTCCTGTAGGTTGGGTTGAGCAGCGTGAAACCCAACGCCATCAA
>DATNOW010000284.1:0-3843 GCA_036703515.1 Chroococcidiopsis sp. | reverse complement strand
GCATAAGAATGCGCTTGAGGTTGGGATGCCCCTCGTAGACGATGCCATACATGTCGTAGCTTTCGCGCTCTTGCCAATCGGCTCCTTTCCAGATCCAGTAGACCGACTGCACTCTGGGGTCGGCACGCGGCAAAAACACCTTGAGGGTTAGCTCTTCTGGCTTAGTGACGTTATCGGCCACCTTAATCAGATGGTAGACGCTGACTAAGTCACCGCCCGGCCCGGTATCGTAGGCAAACTGGCATTGCAGGCAGTTAAACCCATAGGCATAGAGCGCGGTCGCAAACGGGATCAGAAATTCTGGGTCAACCCGCAGCACCTCAACACCCAAGTGACTAGGCTCTAGAGATTCGTGGTCAAAACCATTGCTCGTCAGCCAGATAGAGACGGGGCCAACCTCTACAATCGAGCCAGACTCTGCTGGTGTTGGCGTTGCTTCTGCATCAGCCATCGTTAAACGACCTCCTTCTGTGCGACCTCTAATTCCGGTGAAACCGGCACACCCAGCGCTTCCATCAGTTCCTTGGGCGGCGCTTGACGGGTTTCAGCCTTCAAATATTGGCCGGTCAAAATCTGCGGCACTGCCTTCATCGAATGGGTGGTGCTGTGGTAGCGGTGGGTTTGACCCTGGATACCGCGCTCTTGCACCGATTCGTTCGAGATTTTCTTACGCAGCTTGATGATGGCGTCAATAATCGCCTCGGGGCGCGGCGGGCAGCCAGGGATATAAACATCGACCGGGATCAGCTTGTCAACCCCGCGAACGGCTGACGGTGAATCAACGCTAAACATCCCGCCTGTGATGGTGCAGGCTCCCATCGCAATCACATACTTGGGTTCGGGCATTTGTTCATACAAACGCACGAGGGCCGGGGCCATCTTCATAGTGATGGTGCCAGCAGTGATCAGCAGGTCAGCCTGACGCGGCGTGGAGCGCGGAATCAGACCAAAACGGTCGAAGTCAAACCGTGAGCCAATCAGCGCCGCAAACTCGATGAAACAGCAGGCGGTGCCATACAGCAACGGCCACAGGCTAGAGAGGCGGGCCCAGTTGTGTAAGTCGTCAACAGTGGTGAGAATCACATTCTCAGATAACCCTTGGGTCACTTCGGGCTGCCCAATGGGGTTCATAAACGTGTCTGGAGTAGGATTCATGACCATTCCAACGCTCCTTTCCGCCAAGCGTAAACTAGACCGACAACTAGAATTGCAATAAAAATAAGAGCTTCGACAAAGGCCAGCAGTCCCAGCTCATTGAAGGCGACGGCCCACGGATAGAGGAAGACTGTTTCTACGTCGAAGATGACGAAGACGAGCGCAAACATGTAATAGCGGATGTTGAACTGAATCCAAGCGCCCCCGATCGGTTCCATGCCCGATTCGTAGGTGAGTCGGCGCTCTGCCCCTTTGCGGCTAGGTGCAATCAGGTAGGCGACTGCAAACCCAAGCAGGGGGACTAGACCACAGACCAAAAGAAATCCTAAAAGATATTCGTAACCGCTGAGAACAAACACAATGATGGGGTTCCGTGTATTAACTCACTCTCCTGAATATGTTACTTGGTTTTCACAGAAGGTGACGTTTAGAAATCACTATCTTGTCGATAAGTTTCTGCTGTAAAGTATGGCGGGGCGATCGCTGCTAAAGCTTTGACAGACGAGGATTTTCGCCCTATCAGCCGATTGGCGGGGAGACTTTTGCAGGGCGATCGCTCGT
The DNA here is from genome assembly GCA_036703515.1 of Chroococcidiopsis sp. Taxonomy (GTDB): domain Bacteria; phylum Cyanobacteriota; class Cyanobacteriia; order Elainellales; family Elainellaceae; genus DATNOW01. The sequence goes on along the minus strand of DATNOW010000284.1, from coordinate 2,127 downwards.
CTGCGGCGATACAAGGATTTCTAAGCCTTACCCCTGGGATCACTCAATGCATAGTCAAATGTCTATAATCGTCATCTGCCAAAGCCCAGCCATTAGCGATGCGGGATGAGGCACTACACAAGGAGGTAACGAGTGCAGGGTGAGATCACAGATATTAGCACCACAGAAATTAGCGCCAAGATAGACGCGTTGTTGGATAGTTTTGCCCATTTTGGCGTTGAGCTGGGGCTAGAGCGCATCGAGCGGCTGTTGGCTAATCTGGGCAATCCCCAGCGGCGGGTGCCGATTATTCATGTGGCGGGCAGCAACGGCAAGGGCTCGGTCTGCGCTTACCTGTCGTCGGTGCTAGCGGCGGCAGGCTATCGGGTCGGACGCTATACGTCGCCCCACCTAGTCGATTGGACGGAGCGGATCAGCCTCAACGGGCAGGCGATCGCCCCTACGGTTTTACACACCCTACTATTAGAAACCGTCGCCGCCATTCGCCCTGATCAGCCCTCGCCCACACAGTTTGAGGTGATCACGGCAGCGGCGTGGCTGTACTTTGCCCAGCAGCAGGTGGATATCGCGGTGGTGGAAGTGGGGCTAGGCGGCAGGCTCGATGCCACTAATGTCTGCGATCGCCCCTTGGTCAGCATTATTACCTCCCTCAGCCGCGAACATTGGCAGCGCTTAGGCCCCACCCTGGCCGACATCAGCCGAGAAAAGGCAGGCATCCTCAAGTCGGGCTGTCCGGCGGTGCTCGCGCCGTTGCCGCCAGAGGCAGAGCCCGTGGTGCGGCAGCGGTTGGCTGAGCTTGGCTGTCCAGCGATTTTTCCGCTGCCCGCTGGGGATGTGGGCGATGGCTGGGCAATGTTTTCGGGGCAGACGGCAGATGGCGGGTCGCCCGTCACGCTGCATCCACCGCTGCATCCATCGCTGCATCCACCGCTGCATCCCCTCAAGTATCGGCTGCCCCTGCCCGGAGCGCACCAATACCTCAACTCGGCGCTGGCGATCGCCGCCCTGCAAGTGTTGCAGCATAGCGGCTGGCAGATAGACGATGACGCGATCGCCCAAGGGATAGCGGCTACCCAGTGGCCAGGACGGTTGCAGTGGAGTGAATGGAGCGATCGCCCGCTGCTGATCGACGGTGCCCATAACCCTGCGGCTGCCCAGGTTTTGCGAGACTACGTAGACCACAGCGATCGCGTTGTCCGCCCGATCCACTGGGTGATGGGGATGCTGACGACCAAGGATCATGCGGATATTTTTGCGGCCCTGCTGCGGCCGGGCGATCGCCTATCGCTGGTGCCCGTCCCCGATCATCTCTCGGCCGATCCGCAGGAGTTGGCGACATTGGCGCAGCAGGTTTGCCCGGAGTTAGCCCTGTGCCAGGTGTTTCCAGAGGTGTTTGCGGCTTTGGCCCAGGCGGCACAGCTAGAGTCTGACCAAACGACGATTTTGTGCGGATCACTATATTTGATTGGGCACTTTTTCAGGAATCGGGGGTTGGTGGCGATGGGCGATCGCCCCGCAGCGGAGGGCCGTGTCGCGTCATCTCCATAGCAACGGAAATCCACGGGTCGCGCTACCCTAAAGATAGATTTTCGCTTGTCCGCTGTGGTGCCTACAGGTGTATACATAAGCAATATCTGCTTCAGCAACGCCCATGACGACCATTGCCCAACGGCTGAGTTTTGCCGACTATCTCACCTATGATGATGGCACCGGAACCCGTTACGAACTCGTCGAAGGGGAGCTAAACCCGATGAGCGTGGGGACGGGCAAGCATGGCGCGATCGCCGAATTTCTCACCGATCAGTTTAAGAACGCTATTCGCAGTGCCCAATTGCCGTGGACAGCAAAGGATATGCGGATTGGGGTGCGATCGCCTCGGGGTGGACGGTGGGATACCTGCCGGATTCCCGATGTGGTCGTGTTGGCGATCGCCCAGTGGGAAGCAATGGCCAATCGTGAAGCGGTGATTGACCTCAATGAACCGCCGCCTCTGCTGGTGGTCGAAGTGGTGAGTGAGTCTACTCAATCGGCCGATTATCGGGCAAAGTATAGCGAATACAGCGTTTTGGAAATTCCTGAATATTGGATTGTCGATCCGCTGGCGGCGAAGGTGACGATCTGCCAGCT
>DATNOW010000283.1:0-3977 GCA_036703515.1 Chroococcidiopsis sp. | reverse complement strand
TTGAGCCAGTTTTTATCAGCCTGCGGCCAGCGAGCCCAGACTACGCTGCGGGTGCAATTTTTAGAAAAATCGATTCCCACCCAGCTTTTGCAGCAGTTTGAGCGCCAGCTTGGCAAGCAAACCAAACTGCTCTTTTCGGCGACCCCGCAGCTATCTGCCCTATTTGACCAACTCCAGCGCTGGCAGCAGCAGGCCAGCGAGCAAACGCCACCCAAGGGATTGCTGCCCGGCACCAGCGCTAAACCAGAGCCCATTGCCGATTTTGTCACCTTGGGCGATGCCTGGCTGACTCCCGCCATTCAGCAGCAGTTAATTCAGCCCCTCGATAGCAATGCGGCCGCGCTGCTGCAATCTTTACCCAAGCCTTGGCAGTCTTTAGTGAAGCGTGATCCCCAAGGGGGCGTTGCCGCAAACGGTCAGCCCTGGGCGCTTCCCTACCGTTGGGGGACGCTGGTGTTGGTCTATCGCGTGTCTGCGTTTGAGGCTCTGGGGTGGACGCCGACCGACTGGGACGATCTGTGGCGACCCGAGCTAGAAGGGCGATTATCGCTGCTAGACAACGCCCGTGTGGTGATTGGGCTGGCGCTGAAGCGACTGGGGCAGTCTTTTAATGCCGCACCGGGGAATGCCGCACCGGGGAATGCCGGATCAGGAGATGCCGAACCGGGGAATGCCGAACCGGGGGGCGATCGCCTCAAAACGTCCCTGACCGAGCTCAATCGCCAAGCCCTGTTTTATAGCTCTGAGGCCTACCTACAGCCGCTGCTGCTTGAAGATACCTGGCTAGCGGTAGGTTGGTCGTCAGATGTCTGGCCGCTGATCAAGCGCGATCGCCGCTTTGCAGCTGTAGTTCCGGCTTCTGGCACCTTGCTGTGGGCCGATTTATGGGTGCGGCCGGCCGGGGCACCCCCAACCCCCGTTGATTTGCAAGCACAGTGGCTCAACTTTTTTTGGGACGACCAAAACGCCCTTGAGCTGTCGCTTTTGGGTGCGGCCGTGTCCCCGCAGCTCATCACCGCCGATCGCGCTACCTTACCCGAGGGGCTGCGCAGCAACCCACTGCTGCTACCCGATAACCAACTCTTAGAACAGTGCGAATTTTTGCAGCCCTTACCCGCCGCGATCGCCAGCGACTACGCCCAACTCTGGGCTGAGATGCGCCAGCCTGTTGTTGATCAAGCCAGCACCTAAATCACGCTACCTGTACTGCGAACAGATCACACTACAGCGTGCAGATAAACTTGCCCACATGGTCTGCAAACAGCTGATTGATAAAGGCGATCGCCTCCTCCGGTGGGAGCGTTTGCAAAATTTCGACATCGTGATTCCACGGAAACTTTTCCTTGCGGTCGGGTTTTTCGAGATAGCCCGTGCGATAGGCCACTTCGGGGCTGAGGGAAGGGCTAGGACTAAGCTCCTGGGGAATCAAAAAAGCGTTGTTGTAGTGCAATTCCACCAGAGCGTAGTTGTGTTCTTGGCAAAGCACAGCCAGTTGGGCAATGCTTTGACCAAAAAAATGGGTGCGCGGCCAAAAGTGATCGCGATTCCACTGCACCGTAAACTTAATCGGCGGTGGAATCTTTTCATTGATCTCGACACACACCAAGGCTGGCCGAAACTGCGCCAAAATTTTTTCGAGCACAAAATAGTCATAGCCGTCGATATCTAAACTTAACAGCTCAAAGCCCGGCGGAATCTGATGCCCCTCTAGTAGCGCAACGACATTTTCCGGTGTCGCAATGCATCGACTTAAGCCTACAGCCGACAAGTGGGCATATCGGATCGCCAGTTGAGCAAAATTTCTGTTGTCACACTCCACCGCCAGCCCCGACCAGCCCGAATTAAATAAAGAGTAGGTATTAGACATGGTGATCCCATCGCCTGCGGCAATATCCACACAGCAACCGGTCGTAATACCCATCGCCGCCAGATATTTGGCAATGACCTGCTCTTCACCCAGGTAAGAATATTGGGCATTCTGCCGCACGCTCGGTTCAGGCGCGGCCGTAAACGAAATCCCGCGCTGTTCGCAAAGTTGGTTAAATCGTTGGATGACTGGGTCGGGTGCAAAATAAACCTGGATCGTATTAAACACTTGACGCAGCAGGTCAGAATCAATGGCGATCGCCTCCATGGCCAAGAGTTCGAGCAATCCCCAATCTGCCAACGTCTGACTTTGAAAGCTGCCATCCCAAAACGATAGTTGGATCAACCGCAGCACATTATTGGCGTCACTCGGCTGCAACTCTCGCAAATAGTGCCGCAGCATGCGGGCCGTCGCATAGTCTCCTGCACCCTCGCGCCGCGCCGCTTCAGTAAACAATACGCCTTCTAATTCCTTAGACCACTGTTCAAACTGCTCTGGGGTGCCCTCTTCCATCCCCGCCAGCCACGTTAGCTGAGCTTCGGCATCTTGCCCTTGCAGCAGCAGCACCAAGCCCAAATACCAATAGCTAGACTTCAACTCCGGCTCGGCTTGAATCGCCGCTTCATACTGCTGGGCGGCGGCCGCCCAGTTCCCGGCAACCAAATGTTGATAAGCCTGCTGTTGCCAATCGTGAGCGGAGGATGGCGTCGAGGAAGAAGTCATAGTTAAAAATCAATAAAACCTGATCGGAGAATGCCCGTTTGAAAGGCGATCGCTGTCACCCCACAGTCAACACCTTGCGGAAAACGATCTTGTCTACACCCGGCGCATAAAACTCCCGAATCCGCGCTTCCTCGGCATAACCGCTGTGGCGATAAAATTCTCGAACATAATCAAAGTCTTCTGTCCCTGAGGTTTCCACGAGCAAAATTCGTTCACCGCGCTCAACCAACATCTGCTCAACATAGTGCAACAACGCTTTGCCACGACCTTGCCTTTGGTAATTGGGATGCACGGCAAGCAGATATAGGTTATAGGTTCCTTCGGTCATTCGCTCAGGCGCAACGTAAGCCATACCGACAGGTACACTGTCGCAATCGGTCAACCAAAATTCTGCGGTTTCACCTTCATGATGGAAGTACTCCGCCAGCATTTGAGCGAGATCCTCTATTTGTCCAGGCTCAAACAGACCACTTACTTTTGCTAAAGCCAAGAGCGCCGGCATGTCATCGCACGTTGCCAATCGAATCATCTGCAATCTACCTACGTCATAGCAGTTGTTATGTTGCGAAACAGTACAACTGCTATGACAAAAAGTCAAGTGTTGGCGTTTGATGCCGTGACAAGCTGAGGATGGTTATGGAGCAAATGCTCTTTTTGGCGCTGCCTCTCCAAACAAACGACAGAGACGACTGGAGAGTGTAGATGGCGTTTTTGGGGTATTCCATCGGGCGCGACCAGCTCATTCAGTCCCATCGCAAGCACTATGACCTCTTGCGGCAAATTCTGGTTCAAGAACTAGCTGACTTACAAGCTGCCCAATTGATTCGCGCCGACCTTGATTTACACCTCGAAGCCAATGCCCTGATTGCCCTGATCGATGGCATTGGCGCGGGAGTAGTCATCTGCCCAGAACAGTTTTCAGCAGAACAACAGCAAGATCTTGTGCGTCGCCATATCAAGTACCTTGAATGTTGAAGCGCATTCTTGGGAAAAACTGGCTCAGACACAGGGGCTTTTTCTTCTGATCAAAATTACTCTGATCAAAATCGCTAAACCCAGTACCGAGCCAGTCTTAATCGAAAAGCTGGAAATAGACTGCTACTTAGTCAATATCGACTATTAATCGACCCTGATACGATCTATTGCGTTAATCGATCTTGCGTCAATCGATATTGATTGAGGTAGGGCCAGCACCAGAGTCCGGGGCGCTTGGGGTGGTCGAGAGCGATCGATAGTCGGCATAGAGGCGATCGCGCCAGCTGAAAAATGGTTCAAAGGTGCCAATGTCGGCGATCCCCGGCACGCCCTTACCCTTGAGCGCATCGGGAATATCCAGATAGGCCCCGGCTGGGAACTTCACATACATCGTTAGACCAGCCACCGCAAA
>DATNOW010000282.1:0-7657 GCA_036703515.1 Chroococcidiopsis sp. | reverse complement strand
GTCGATGCAAATGCTGGCCAGCGCTTTAAAAGATCAGTCGAGCGGTGCGCCGATTAGCAACCGTCAAATTTTGCAATACATGGTGGCACAAAAGTATGTGGATGCCAACATGAAGCTGGGCAGCAGCCCCAACGCCAAAATTGTGTTCATGGATCCCAAGGCTCTAACCGAGGCCATGAGCGAACTGATCGTGCCCGAAATCGATCAGCATTCCAACGGGGCGTCCTAGAGCTGAGGCGGCTTTTGCGGCTACAGTTTTTCAGTTAACAATTCACAGTAACGGGGGCGCGGTTCGGAATTTGCGCCCTTATTTTGGATGCTATACAGAGGCTGGACGCGATCGCCAAATCGCATCCGCCACCTGGCAGACCTGCCGCATCTCAGGGACATCGTGAACGCGGACGATATCAGCCCCGCCTGCGATCGCCGCACAGCAGGCCGCCGCCGTGCCCCACACGCGCTGTTGGGGATCGGGCTGATTGAGGATATGACCGATAAAGCTTTTGCGCGATGCGCCGATCAAGATCGGGCAGCCTAAGGGCTGAAACGCCGCTAGGTGACGCAACAAATCGAGGCTTTGGTCGAAGGTTTTGGCAAACCCAATGCCCGGATCGATGCAGACTTGCGATCGCTCCATGCCAAGGGCGATCGCCTGATTCACCTGGGTTTCTAAAAACTGGTAGATTTCACCGACTAGGTCGCTGTAGTGGGTCAACTGCTGCATGGTTTTGGGCGTGCCCCGACTGTGCATGGCCATAAACGGCACCGCCAACGCAGCCACCGTCGGCAGCATGTCCGGTTCGGCCACGCCGCCCGAAATATCGTTGACGATGTCGGCCCCCGCTTTGACGGCGGCCGTTGCGACCGCTACTCGCGTGGTGTCGATCGAGATTGGAATAGACCGCACCGCCCGATCGGGGTGCGATCGCACTGCCGCAATCACCGGGATCACCCGATCGAGCTCTTCCTGTAAAGAGATAATGTCAGCTTGGGGGCGGGTCGATTGTCCACCAATATCCAGGATATCGGCCCCGGCATTAACCACATGCTGAGCCTGCCGCACAGCGGCCTCTAGGCTGTTAAACAGCCCCCCATCGCTAAAGCTATCGGGGGTGACGTTGAGCACCGCCATCACATAGGTGCGTTCTCCCCAGACAAAAGCGCGATCGCGCACCAGCCACGGAGCGATCGCCCCAGCCGCATTCACCACCACTAAACCTCCTCCACGCGCCGTTGCTGTCGCGCTATGCTCCTAGAGTATGGTATAGCGCGGGGGCGCTGAAAACCAAACCTGACCGCAGTTCAGCCCTTCATGCCCTAGGTTTTTTGATCCATTCAGTAAAAGATAAGTAAAAGTACGGATGTAGCGAACAATTTGCAGATAATTCGGGCATTCTAGAACCAGCGATTCTCTATCGCGAAGGCTTCATCTGAACGAAGAGCAGTTCTATAGTCAGCTCTAGCGATCGCCTTGAGTCGATTGAATCACCTTGGGGGTTGCCCCGCGCCAGCGATTGATCTCAACGTAAATTTTCTGATAACTCCCCTACAGCCTTGAAAGAGGAAACTGGGAATCAGCGTAGCGTTGATCAAGTGGGTAACTAATCAAGCGAGATATAAAGCGAATGATCGGGCGAATGATCGGGCGGGCAACGATCAGGCGAGCAAGTGGCTAAAGAGCAAGTGGCTAAAGAGCAAGCGAGTAACGATTAAGCGGGCGATCGCACTCCGTAATTTCACGTTTTATCGCAAATCCTTATATAAAGTTGTCGGAGAACGTTGCTATGGGAAACACGCCGCGTAGGCGCACCAACGAGCGGTTAAATCTCACCACGCTGCTGCTAATTTTCATCGTGCCGTTTGCCATCGTTGTGTACCAACTGGTGGCAGAGATTAACTATGGCAAAAATCTAGCCCAGGCCGAGATTAATGGCAATGCCTACCTGCGCCCGATGCAGCATCTCCTCGTGCAAGTCTTAGACAACCGCCAGATCGCGGAACGCTACGCCAGCGGTGTCACCACGCAGGCAGCGCTGCAACAGCAGCAGCAAGCGATTGACCAAACCATGACCGATCTCGATAAGGTCGATCGCGTCCTCGGACGCCAGCTCAAAACCCGTGAGTTTCTGACTAAAATTCAGCGGGATTGGGCGTTGCTCAAAGCGCAGTCGTCGCGGATTCGGGTTGGCCCCTCCGATGCCCTATCCGTCGATCTGCTCAACCAGCAGCTTGTGACCGACGTTCGCGCCCTGATTGCGCAGGTGGGCAACACGTCCAACTTGATCCTCGATCCTGCCCTAGACAGCTACTACCTGATGGATGTGATTGTGCTGAAGCTACCGGAGGGGCAAGATCTGTTTGCCCAAGTGCGTCAGCTTGCCGAACGATGCCTGCGCAATCAGCAGATTACCCCCGAAGAAAAGGGGCGTTTGGCTGTGCTGGCGGTCATGCTGCAGGCCAATGTCAATATGACCCAGCAGAGCGTTGATATCGCGCTGAGCAGCAACCTAGACCAGTCGTTGACGCCTATCCTCAACTCACCGCTGCAGGAGATGGTCGACGCCCATGAGCAGTTGATCAACATTATCAATCAGCGGATTGTTAATGCGTCGAGCCTTACTCTGGCCCTTGCGCAACATGATGCCCTAGCGCAGCAAGCCCAGGCGACTCGCCTCGTGCTGTGGGATCAGGCGGCGGATGCCCTCGATCGCCTGCTGCAAGCGCGGATCAAAAAATTTGAAGGCAAGATGCTGCATGTCGGCATTTTTGCCTTGCTGGTATTGGCGGCGGTCAGCTATGTGTTTGCCTCGTTTGCCCGCAGTCTGATGGAACGCAATCGCGCGACGCGACGGGTCAATGCTCAAAATGCGGTTACTTTGGCGATCGCCAACTCTAGCACGCTCCATGACGCCATCCCCCAAATTTTGCAGGCCATTTGCGAAAACTGGGGTTGGACGATGGGTGAACTGTGGCAGATCAACCCCGTCTCCAATCGGCTCACCCGGGTTGAACATTGGACTCATCCTAAGCTACAGGTAAGTCCTAGCGATCTGGAAGGATGGGAAATCGACGTGGCCAAAGGTGTGGGTCTGCCGGGGCAGGCATGGCAGAGTGCCCATCCCATCTGGGTGCGCGACCTAGAGCATGATCCTACCTTCCTCAGGCGGGCGATCGCCCAAAAGCTTGGCCTGCGCAATGCCTGCGCCATTCCGATCATGGGCGATGAAGCGCTGCTGGGCGTGCTCTGCTTTTTTAGCACCACGCCCCAAAAAGACGACAGTGAGCTGATTCGGATCATGGAGGCGATCGGCAGCCAGATTGGGCAATTTATGGAGCGCCAGCGCTCGGAAACAGCCCTGCGCCAAAGTGAAGAATTGCAGCGGATGGCGCTCAATGCCGCCAACATGGGCGCATGGGATTGGAATATTCAAACCGGAGAAGAGTTTTGGTCGGCGGAAGCCGCCGCCATTTTTGGGTTTAAACCCGATGTCTTCAGCAACAGCTACGAAGAATTTCTCAATTGCGTCCATCCCGACGATCGCCCTATCGTGATTGAGGCGCAGGCCCGCACCCTGGAAAGTGGCGAACCCTACGGCCCTGAGTATCGCATCCGCTGGGCGGATGGCTCAACCCGCTGGGTGACGAGTCGGGGCAACATCATTCGTGATGCCGATGGCAATCTGTTGCGCCTGACGGGCGTGACCATGGATATTACTGAACGCAAGCAGACCCAGATTGATCTTGAGAAAAGCGAACAGCGGCTGCGGCAGGCCGAAGAGAAATATCGCAGTATCTTCGAGAATTCGGTGACGGGCATCTTCCAGACGACGCCAGACGGGCACTACATCAGCGCTAACCCGGCCCTGGCCCAGATCTACGGCTATGACAGCCCCAACGACCTGATTGCCAGCGTGACGAATATTCAGCGGCAGCTCTATGTTGAGGGCGATCGCCGCGATGCTTTTACCCAACTGATTACCGAACAGGGCTTTGTCTCAGATTTTGAATCTCAGGTCTATCGATGCGACGGAGAGATCATTTGGGTGTCAGAAAATGCGATCGCGGTGCGCGATGAGGCAGGTACGCTGCTCTACTACGAAGGCTCGGTAGAAGACATCACTGCCCGCAAACAGGCCGAAGAGCTGCTCAAGCGCCAGCTTGCCGCTATCGAAGCCTCGGCCGACGGCATTGCAATCCTGGACAGCAGCGGTCACTATATCTATCTCAACAGCGCCTATGCCTCAATCTACGGCTACAGCAATGCCGATCAGCTGATTGGCCAGACCTGGGAGATGCTCTATCCCGAAACCGAGATGCATCGCTTTCAAACGGAGATCATGCCGCTGTTTCAACGCGAAGGCAAGTGGCGGGGAGAGGCGATCGGCAAACGGCGCGATGGCAGCACCTATCCGCAGGAGGTCTCGCTGACGGCCGTTGATCGGGGAGAATTGGTCTGCGTCGTGCAAGACATCACCGAACGCAAGCAGGCCGAAGCCGCCCTGCGCGAACGGGAAGCGCGCTTCCGCACCCTGGTCAACAACATTCCGGGGGCGGTCTATCGCTGTGCCTACGATGACACCTGGACAATGTCGTTCCTCAGCGATGCGGTCGAAGAAATCGTGGGCTATCCGGCCGCGGCCTTCATCGACAACCGTGTACTCAGCTTTGCCAGCCTGATCCCCGATGAAGATGCCGCCATCATCGGCCAATCGGTCGAGGCCGCGATCCGCGAAAAACGCCCCTACATGATCGAATATCGCCTCATCCGAGCCGATGGCAGCATTTGCTGGGTCTATGAAAAGGGACAGGCTGTTTTGGGTGACGACGATGAGGTGCAATATCTCGACGGCTTGCTGTTTGATATTACCGATCGCAAGCTAACCGAAGCCGAGCTTTACAAAGCCAAAGATGCAGCAGAAGAGGCCAACCGCTCCAAGAGCCAGTTTTTGGCCAATATGAGTCACGAGCTGCGTACGCCGCTCAACGCCATCATTGGCTACAGCGAAATGCTGCAAGAAGATGCCGACGAATTTGGCTACAGCGATATCGTCCCGGATCTGGAAAAAATTCGCAAATCGGGCAAGCACTTGCTGGCGCTGATCAACGACATCCTCGACATTTCCAAAATTGAAGCCGGGCGGATGGAGCTGTATCTCGAAACCTTTAGCGTGTCGGCCCTGGTTGAAGAGGTTAAACATACCATCCAGCCGATGTTTGAGAAAAACGGCAATCGGCTGACGGTGGAGTCACCGCCCCAGATGGAGATGATGTATGCCGACCTGACCAAGGTGCGGCAGTCGCTGCTCAACTTGCTCAGCAACGCGGCCAAATTTACCGAACAGGGCACGGTCAGCCTCAAGGTTAGTCTTGAGGTGAGCGATGCACCGGGCGACTCGGCGGCTCATAACCCCGCCTTGGGCTCTGACGCTGTCAGCTACGTGATCTTTGAGGTCAAAGATACGGGCATTGGCATGACGATCGACCAGCTAGGGCGGGTTTTCCAAGCCTTTATGCAAGCCGATGCCTCGACCACCCGCAAGTATGGTGGCACCGGGCTAGGGTTGGCGATTACGCGCCGGTTTTGCCAGATGATGGGCGGCGATATCACGGTCAGTAGCGTCATTGGGGAAGGGTCGACCTTCACAATGCGGTTGCCGCTGACGGTGAGCGATCGCAAAGCCGAACGGATTGCCCCGGCCGAAGGGATCAACAGTGCTGGGGCGCGTTCCGTGAGCTCGGTTGAAGCCGTTGCCAAGCTGCTCAGCCAGGAGCATACCAAGGGCACGGTGCTGGTCGTAGACGACGACCCGACGATTCGAGAGCTGATGTCGCGCTATCTGTGCAAAGAAGGGTTTGTGGTGGAGACCGCTGCTACCGGCGAAGAAGGGCTGGCGCGGGCCCAGGAACTGCGGCCGGATGTGATTACCCTGGATGTGCTGATGCCCGATCTAAACGGTTGGTCAGTGCTGTCTAAACTGAAGTCTGACCCACGGTTGGCGGATATTCCGGTGGTGGTGATGACGATTGTAGACGACAAGAACTTGGGCTTTACGCTGGGGGCCGCCGACTATCTGACGAAGCCGATTGACTATAAGCGCCTAGCTGCAATCTTGAGCCGCTATCGCGCTCAGGCGGGAGAGGCCGCAGAGGCGATCGCCGGCCGGGTGATGATTGTCGAGGATGACGCCATGATTCGCGAGATGTTTAGCCGCATCTTGCAAAAAGAGCACTGGACGGTGAGCGAGGCCGAAAATGGACGGGTTGCCCTCGATCGGCTGACGGCTGCTGATGCTACGCCCGATCTGATTTTGCTGGACTTGATGATGCCTGAAATGGACGGCTTTGAGTTTCTCCATGCCCTGCGTCAGCAGCCACAGTGGCGATCGCTGCCGGTGGTGATTGTGACGGCCCTCAACCTGACGCCGGCCGATCACCTCCGCCTCAATGGCTATGTCGAACAAATTTTGCAAAAGGGTGCCTACAGTCGTGATGACCTACTCAGAGAAGTCAAAGATCTGGTGCTGACCTGCGTGCGTCACCACCAAAACAGCCTAAAGGAGACAAGTCCATGAAACCCGCCCTCGGGTCTATTTTGGTTGTGGACGACGAACAACCGACACTGCTGTATATTTCCCGCTATTTGCAACATCATGGCCACCAAGTCACTACGGCTGAAACCGGACAAGCTGCCCTGCAAGCGATCCAATCCCAATCCTTTGACCTGATTTTGCTCGATATTGTCATGCCTGGGATCAGCGGGTTTGAGGTATTAGCACAGCTCAAAGCCGATCCTGCGCTCTATCACATTCCAGTGATTATGATTTCGGTGATGGATGATATTGAGGGCATTGTCCGCTGCATTGAGCTTGGTGCAGAAGACTATCTGTTGAAACCGATCAACGCGGTATTTTTGGATGCGCGCGTCAGCACCTGCCTAGAACGCAAGCACCTGCGCGACCAAGAGCAATCCTATTTGCGACAGCTCCAGATCGAAAAGCACAGCGCCGAAACTGCCAACCGGGCTAAGAGCGTGTTTTTGGCCAACATGAGCCACGAGCTGCGCACGCCGCTGAATGCCATCATCGGCTATAGCGACATGCTCCACGAAGATTTTGATGCCGACGGGCAGCAGCGCTATCTGCCCGACATCGACAAAATTCGGATGGCGGGTAATCGCCTGCTGCTGCTGATTAATGATCTGCTGGATATTTCTAAGCTGGAGGCCGGCCAGGTCAGCCTCTACCTCGAACAGTTTGACGTGCAAAGTCTGGTGGCCGAGGTTTCCACGGCGATGGGACAGGCGATCGCCAGCCGTAATAATCAGTTTCAGGTGCAGTATGGGGAAGATGTAAATCGGATGGTGGCCGATCTCAGCAAAGTTCGGCAGATTTTGTGGAATTTGCTCGATAATGCCGTCAAATCGACCCAAAACGGCACCATTAGTCTCACGGTTTCTCGCACCTCCCGCCGCCTTCCCGTTAGCGCCGCGCCCGCCGACTGGATTAACATCGCCGTGCAGGATACCGGGGCAGGTATTCCCATCGAGCAGCAGGCGCGCTTGTTTGAGGTGTTTACCCAGGCCGATGACTTTAGCACCCGCAACGACAACGGCAGCAGCTTGGGGTTGGCCATTAGCCATCGGTTGGCTCACATGATG
>DATNOW010000281.1:0-3704 GCA_036703515.1 Chroococcidiopsis sp. | reverse complement strand
CCTTCGATCGCCACCACGCCATCGAGCGGCACAGTTTGACTCAAAACCGCCGAAAAGTAGCCAATATTAGCCCCACAATCAATCACCGTTTGCCCTGCTGCCCCCGCTTCCAGCCAGCGACGACACCAGCGCATTTCCGTTTTTTCATGGCCGCGACAGACATACAGCACATGGGAAAACGCGTCGCCTTGGCAAGCCACAAAGCGGGTCTGCTCGTCTAGCGCCCAGACATAGTGCCCGCCGCCCAGATAGCAACGAGCCTGCGAGTATTTCTGTCGCGCCTTCCAATGCACTTTGGCCATCAGCGTTTGCACAGCGGTTAGGGTTTGCACAGCGGTCATCTGCACAGGGTTCATCACAGGCATAGGGGCAAGCACAGGAGCAGTACTAGGAGCAATCACAGGGGCAGTATTAGGAGCAGTCATGGCGACAAATGCTCGTAGTTATGAAGGACAGTCTTGATCAACAGCCCGCGGTGCCGCAGAGAAGCCCGAGCTTGGTCTGTCCACAGGGTTTTCAGACTCAACAGCAGCCATTCCAGGCTATGTCTCAGCAGCAGCAGCGGCTTTAGCCAGTGGATCGGGGTCCAGCGATGCTTTTGCAGCAGCCGCAGCCGGGCCCGGTGAAAGTCGAGCACCCGATTGGCCGACCAGCTCGAAGCTTGGCTGCGGTTGTCGTGGATCACGCCCGGCAGATCGAGCACCGCTGTTTTCCAGCCCTGTTTGTAAACCGTCCAGCACCAGTCGTTGTCGCAGTCAGAAAACGGAAACCGGGCCGCATCCATGCCGTTAGTGGCTTGCCAGACCCGATAGCGCACCAGCAGAGGACTAGTAAACATCACATCACTCAGCCCCCAGCGCACGCCCTCCCACGGTTGCCAGTGGGTGATCTGAAACGGGTCGAGCCCCAAGCGTTTGGCCATCTGCTGCCCAATGACAAAGGCGACTAAGCTGGGGAAACGATTACCCGATGCCACTTTTGAGCCATCGCAGCGTTCGGCGGTAAAGCCCACGGCTGCCAATGACGGCTGCTGTTCTAACAACTGAATAGCCAGGGGTAAGGCGTGGGCGTTGACGATTAGGTTATCGGTCTCAAAGAAAAAACAGTATTGCAAATTGGGGAAGCGATCGCCTGCGGCCTGCACTGCGGCATTGCACCCAGCGCTAAAGGAACGATCGGCTTCAGCGGGTGGGCAAAGGCAGAGAATTTCGAGGCTGGGCCATTGGGCGGCAGTCGTGCAGACAAACTCAACGCTGCCATCGCTCGACCCGGCATCAAATACGACAATCGCTGAACGACAAGTTAGGGCTTGCAGCGCCTGGCAGATCGATGGCAATGCCTCACGGAGCAGCACTAAGCGGTTGAAGGAGTTGATAATCACTACCAGTTCGATGGAATCGGGGGTGATGGGGGCGTGGACACCGTATCCATCCTGAACGTAGCTGGGCATAGCTGAGGTACCAAGTGAGTGGCAAAGAGAGCTGCTTGGGTCGGGAGAGCGTGAGTTTGATACCACTGATGGGCCTGGTAGGCGATCGCCTCACCAGTACTCTGATTCAAGCCAGGGGTGGATTCAGGAGAGGCCGCCCGAGAAGTTGCCAGAGAGGCCGCCAGAGAGGCCGCCGCAGAGGGCGTAACCACCCAGTAGTGTTTTCCTGCTTCCAAACCATCGATCCGGACGCTTGGGGTCGCTGTGTGGACGATTGGAATCACGCCATGGGCAGCATAGGCAGCAAAAATGGTCGATTTAGCCAGCAGCGCCGGGGGATAGTCGAGAAATCCAGCGATCGCCTGCTGCAACCGATGGCTCACTTCTGCGGCTGAACACTTGCCCAATTTGACAATCGGCACCCCGTCCACGTGATCAATCTCCAGCCCCGTCGGTGCGCCGATGTCATAGATCGTCTCGATTTCCAAAGACTTCGCGGCGGCAGACAGCGCCCCATAGCCCGACTGATACACCCGTCGGCGCACACCGCTACTGCCAAATACCACCAGTCGCCGCGGACGCTCGGCCAACGGCCGGGGTTGGGCTAATTCGCCCACCGTCGAAAATACCGGCAGGGTGCTGACGGTTGTCTGCTGCTGAGGGCCGACCATGCGCTGCAAAATCGGGGTGACAATTTCGGTACTGGTGAGCGCGCGATCGCTGAGCTTGGCCAGCCTTGTGGCCAACTGCTGCTGCACCAGCGACAGCCAAAACGCACTCGTCCACACCGGCCCCGACGCATACAGTTCATGAAACATCGTCACCAGTCGCGCCTTGGGGGTCTGCGATCGCCAGCGCTCTAGACCGTCCACTAGCCAAGTCGGGCAGCCCCGCTGGGCATAGCCATAGCCGACGTAGTGCAGCAACACCGTTGGTGTCACACTTGCCGTCGCAGCCACATTCAAAGCTGATATCAAGGCAGCTGGCGTTTGCTGGGAGAGGGCGATCGCCTCACATCCATCCACCGTCGACAGCCCCTGCCAGGTAGGATCTGCCACAATAAACTGGGTTTTGATGCCCCAGTCGCGCTGCAACTGACGGGCGAGCTGTAGCCCGTAGTCACCGACCCCGTCGATCGCAGGCGGCAACCTCGGAATGATGCAAAGTATTGAATTCATGAAGTCTGATCCCCTGACTGGGTTGGCTGACAAAAAGAAGGGGGCAACAGGCTACATAGACTAAAAACAGCCAAACCTTAGAGCAATCAGGACTATTTTCGATACGGCGGCGTCAACCCATTGCAACCATGGCGGTAAAATTTGGGGGAATCGTCAGGGGACACCCGTGCTAGCAGCATTACTCTACGGAAAAGAAGATTTGCGTTTAGAGCAGGTGCCGGACCCCACAGCGGGGCCGGGGGAAGTGGTGATTAAGGTGGGGGCAGCCACCACCTGCGGCACCGATTTAAAGGTGTGGCGGCGCGGCGGTCACGCCAAGATGTTGACCCTGCCGACCGCATTTGGGCATGAGGCAGCCGGCACGATCGCCGCCCTAGGGGCGGGCGTGACGGGCTGGGCCGTGGGCGATCGCGTCGTCGCCAACAATTCTGCGCCGTGCATGGACTGCTTTTTCTGCCAGCGCCAGGAATATTCGCTGTGTACGAATCTGTGTTTTAACAATGGCACCTTTGCCGAATATCTGACGGTGCCTGCCCCCATCGTGCAGCACAACCTGCTGCCGATTCCGGCAGGGTTGACCGATGCCCTAGCGGCCATGACCGAGCCGCTGGCCTGCGTCCTGCATGGGGTAGCCCGCGCTAATGTGAAACCGGGCGATCGCGTAGTGGTGTTGGGGGATGGGGCGATCGGGTTGATGTTTGTCGGGGCGCTGACCCGTGCCGCCCTGCCAGGAAACGAGCCGGGAAATGAGCCGGGAAACGGGCCAGAAAACGGGCCAGGGCCAGCCCCAGAGGTGCTGCTGCTGGGGGGGAGCGATCGCCGCTTAGCGGTGGGTGAAGCCTTTGGCGCATCCCAGACGTTTAACTATCGGCAGGTAGACGATGTGCCCGCCCTTGTCCGCAGCCTGACCGACGGCTGGGGGGCGGATGTGGTGATTGAGGCCACGGGGGTTCCGTCCGTATGGGAGATGGCGATCGCCTGCGCCCGACCGGGGGCAACGGTTAACCTATTTGGCGGCTGTCCCCGCGATACCACCATTACCGTCAACACCGAGCGGCTGCACTACAGCGAACTCACCCTCAAAGGCGTGTTTCACA
>DATNOW010000280.1:0-3779 GCA_036703515.1 Chroococcidiopsis sp. | reverse complement strand
GCAGCATCTCACTCGCTTGCATCACTCACTTCTCCTAAAACCGGTTGCTGATAGCTTAGGAAGTTAGCAATTGAAACTTCTAGAAGAAACTTGCGCGATTTTTGTAAATGCTTGCGATCGGGTTTTGAGAATCTGGTTTTGAGAATCTGGCTTTTAGGATTTGGCTTTCAGAAACTCTTTTGGCGTCACGCCCACAGTGCGTTTAAACGCGCGCGTCAAATGGCTTTGATCGCAGAAACCAACCCTAAGCGCAATATCGGCAAGGCTACGTTGGCTGTGCTGCAATAGCGCTTTTGCGCGCTCAACCCGACGCTGCACAATGTACTGATGGAGCGTGATTCCCATCTTTTGCTTAAACAGCCGCAAGAAATGGTATTGGCTGATTTGGGCGATCGCAGCAATTTCCTTGGCGCTCAAATTTTGCTGTAAATGCGCGTCAATATAGTCGATCACTAACGTCAGCTTGACTGGAGATAAGCCTAGCGCAGAGCTAAAAAGTTTGGGTGATGTTGTGCAATAGTTCCGCAGGAGGTGAATGGCCAAGGCTGTTTTGAGGCTATCCGCGAGCAAATAGCCCCCAATGCCCCCCATTGCCAATTCTTCCCGCAAGGCTACAAAAATACCCTGGATGAGGACATCTTGCCGGGTCATAAACTGAGGCCTCAGCTCAATCCGATCTGGGTTGACCCAATCTTGCCCCACGTGTTGGAGCAGCGCCGGTTCCATTGCCAACACCATAAACTGCACTGTATTATTCCAATTACAGCGATGGGGAACATCGGCAGGAATAATGGCAATATCTCCCTGATTGCGTTTCTCGCTGATCCGTTTGCCATCAAGCCACCGCTCCCCCGATGCATCCAGTAGCGATCGCTCTGGCGTCATACAGGGCAAGCCACAGGCAATCACATGCATCGTATGCTGATGCTCCGCAATCTCAAATTGTGGCTGCTGAAAAACTTCTAAGTGGACATCCGACCATCCCGAACTTGAGAGCACAGAGGGTCTTGGCAACAGCGAATTTGCCGCATTAACTTGGCGGTAATCAATCACATTGGCGGCTGACTCTTGAACTCTCATCATGCATTCTGATCCTGCATTCAATGCCCTGCATTCAATACCCTGCATTCAATACATAGCGAGGCAGCTAGAGAAACTCACGTTTAGGGCTGTATGAATTAGAAAATCTTTGTCTTGCTCATGCCCACACTCGCTGAATTGGGTAAGCATCAAAAGCAACATCCCGACTAATTAAAGTCAAAGAGTGAGTGATGGACTGCGCTACTAGGATTCGATCAAACGGATCACGATGATGCAAGGGCAGCATTACATAGCTCACCGTATCCTCAAATAGAATCGGCAAGATTTTGATTGAAAATTGTTCAAGTAATCCTTGAAAGTCCTGAAAGGAAACTTTGAGAGACAGCTTTTCTAGCCCAAGCTTGATGGCGATTTCCCATAAACTTGCCACGCTAACGTAGAGGTCATGACTGGTATCTTCAAGGATGTCTGCTGCTTTTGAAGTCAACTGCGTATCATCCTCAAAGTACCAAATAAGTGTATGAGTATCGAGCAAGAACCTCATCCCTACATATACTCCTTCATATCCTCAAGGGGTGCATCAAAGTCATCAGCCATCCAAATTTTTCCTTTCAAAACTCCTAACCCCCCTCGCTTTTTCTCAGAGGTTTGAGGCTCGACTTCTGTATTTGCATACCGTTCAAACAAAAACTCAATGTAGTGCAGCACCTCTGTCTGTAAGGATTCGGGCAACGCTTCTAATTTTTTTAGGAGTACAGGTTGGATCATTATTTCCTCTCCTTATAAGTTTTTGACTAAAAACATCACCGCAATTCCAGTTTGAATTCCAAACGCATTATTTTTTGCGCCGGAGATCTTAGGGTGCTGAATGTTCCCACTGATCCTTGATTCTGACTGACTGATTGCCATCCCAATCCATCCAGTATAGAAAATGAGTCTCAGAAAATCAGTCTCATGAGTCGAATGAGGATGTAAAGCAGGCGATGCGATCGCCCTTCTTCTATCCCTAGATGTTAGGGTTGCCAGACATTAGGGTTGCCAGTGGGTGACATCTAGCCATTCTCGCACCGCAAAGGGAGGCACCAGCAAGCGCGTCGGGTGAGCAGAGTCTGGCTCCAGGGGAAGCTGCAAATGTAAGGGAGCGGCAAAATCAAGCTGTTCGAGGAAAGGGCGGAGGTCGTATTCGCCAACGTTGGCCCCAAACTGGGTGGGGGTGACATCGGGGGCAGTCCAGAGTTCGCCGCCGCCAATGTCGATGGCCAGAGGTTGGCTATGGTCAAACCGAGTGACCTCAGGAAAGCCAACTAAACGCAGGTTGAGGCTGACGGGTTGCCCAGCGTTTACCCGTTTATAAAGCACCAGTTGCCAGGCCTGCCCTGATTCGTCGCGCAGGGTTTGCAGCGATCGCTCCATGACGCCATTGGGAGGTTCTGGGTAAATGTGGACGGAGGCCTGGGCAGGTGCCTGGATCAGCAGCAGCGAGGCGATCGCCAGCCCTGTCCCTACAATCCACAGTGCAGCTAGCCCTCTGCGACAAAACCAACGCCAGCGATCGCCCACCCCAACCCCAAAGGTAGGCAGAATCGTGGCCCAGAACCGATTAATGCTGATCACAGTGCTCGACACCCCAACGCCTCCAGTTATCATAGTAAGGAGTATTGACATTTCTTAACGATCGCACAGCGCATGGTTGCCTCTTTGCCCGAACCTGACCGCTTGAAGGAATCCTGGACAACCAAGGTTTTCTTTGGGCATGAACCCAGTCCAGAGTTAATCGCCATCTTGCTGGTTTACTTCGTGCAGGGCATCTTGGGCTTAGCCCGCCTGGCCGTTAGCTTTTTCCTTAAGGATGAGCTAGGGCTGACTCCGGCGCAAGTCTCTGCGCTGCTCGGGATTGTCGCGCTGCCCTGGATGATCAAGCCGCTGTTTGGCTTTATGTCTGACGGGCTGCCGCTGTTTGGCTATCGCCGCCGCCCTTACCTGATTTTGTCGGGTTTTTTGGGGGCAACGGCCTGGGTGCTGCTGGCTACGGTGGTTCACACCGCCTGGGCGGCGACGGCGGCGATTACCCTTAGCTCTCTGGCGATCGCCGTTAGCGATGTGATTGTCGATTCCTTGGTGGTCGAGCGGGCCCGGGGTGAAACCCTGAGTCGGGCTGGGTCGCTACAGGCATTGTGCTGGGGCGCATCGGCCCTGGGTGGGCTGCTGACCGCCTACTTTAGCGGCTTCCTGCTGGAGCATTTCACCAACCGGACGGTGTTTCTGATCACGGCGAGTTTTCCGCTGATTGTCTCGATGGTGGCGGGGCTGATTGCCGAAACCAAGGTCGAATCTTCAACGGATTGGTCGGTGGTGTGGACTCAGGTTAAACAACTAAAGGGAGCGATCGCCCAAAAGTCGATCTGGATGCCCACAGCCTTTTTGTTTCTGTGGCAGGCAACTCCTACCGCCGAGTCAGCCTTCTTTTTCTTTACCACCAACGAGTTGGGCTTTTCACCCGAATTTTTGGGTCGCGTCCGGTTGGTGACTAGCGTTGCCTCCCTGCTAGGGATTTGGCTGTTCCAGCGGTTTCTGCGGGCTGTCCCCTTCCGCACGATTTTTGGCTGGACGATGGTGATTTCATCGGTGCTGGGCATGACTATGCTGCTGCTTGTCACCCACGCCAACCGCAGCCTGGGCATCGACGACCACTGGTTTAGCCTGGGCGACAGCCTGATTTTGACGGTGATGGGGCAAAT
>DATNOW010000279.1:0-2361 GCA_036703515.1 Chroococcidiopsis sp. | reverse complement strand
GGGCGTATCTTATCCAGTTAGGACGCAAACGTTGGGTCATTGAGGGCTTTTTCAAAACCGCCAAGCATCAGTTTGGCTTGCACTGTTTTGGTCAAGGCACCAAGTTGGGTGTGTATCGGTGGCTCATTTTGTCGTTGATTGATTATCTATTGGTTCACTGGATTGACCAATGGTCACGGCCACCTGTGTTGGAGTGGAAAGTTGTCAGTCGTTTGGCACTGGAAACATTACTGCCGTCAATTGTCTGGTTGCAATTGCTCAAACAGATCCAAAGTCGTGCAGAAATTGCATCACAACATGGGTTTGAAATTGTGCTCAAATCATTGCCCAATCTAGCTTATCGAGAAAGGTGCAAGATCTGAGTTATTCTAATCATCAAAATTGGGCATCGTCGCGATATCTACGACTAAATCTAAGTCAATTCGGCTAGTCAATTCGGCTACGCAACCTATAGAACTCTATCTTGATTGCCCCTGCACCAGCTTTCCCCGCAGGACTATAAAGAAACCTACTTCTATCCGCGTCCTTCAACGCTTTATGGCTTGCTGCTGTCGCTGGTGGGCGAATACCGATACGGCTGCTCGCTTGGGGTGGTCTTGGTAAGCGATCGCCTAAGTAAATGGGTTGATAGCCGATCGCCCTCACTTACCTTTGCCGAACCTTGAAAACTCAATAGTCCAATAGGGGCCCAGTCAACCTCAGATACCGTTTCATGCCAGACCACTGATGCCGTAAGGCGTTGAGCACGAAAGCAGGCTGAGTGAGCTAGCGCAGGCGATCGCCCCTCATTCCCCCTTTTCCTACAAGCGTTCTGAGGCTCCCCGTGCCAAACCATCCAGAAAATCGCACCCACCGCACTTCGCATTACACTAAAAGCAACACCCTCGATCGCCCGATCGCCCTATGGTTCAAACTACCAATGCTCAGCTTTCCCTAGCACAGTTCTTTGCCCTCCCTGAGAGCGATGTCATCTATGAATTTGTAGAGGGACGGGCTATCCCCAAATTCAGCACCACTGGTATAGCTCCAAAATTCTTCCATCGCTCGATTACAGGGGCCTTATTTATCTTGCTAGGGCAATGGAGTCAGGCGCAAGGGCGAGTGCGGATTGAGTGGGCCGTGTTGTTGATGCGGGCCAATGAGTCTTGAGTTCCGGTTCCTGATCTGACCTATATTTCCTATGCCGATGTGCTCTTACCGGGGTTGAGCCTCACCACCGAGCAAGTTTTGCAACACGCGGGGCTATCCACTTAGCCTGTTTTAGGAGAGCGACGGGATCCGGCCCCTCCTAGCCAATTTTCCCTCCTGCAATGCCATTTAGCACTTTAGGGAATATCCCTGCGTTGCCCCTACGCCCCATCTACAATACAGATATCTCCGTCCACCGCAACGCCCATGGCTACACCCATCCCCCTGCTCATCCCCAAAACCCTGCGCCTGACCGACGCGCAATTTTTGGAATTTGTCAGAGCCAACCCCGACCTCCGCTTAGAGCGCACCGCCACCGGAGAACTGATAGCCATGTCCCCCACCGGCAGCGAAACCGGGAACTACAACTCAGAACTCACAGCTGATATCACACTCTGGAATCGCCAGCAGCGGCTAGGCAAAGTCTTCGACTCCTCCAGTGGCTTTCGCCTCCCCAATGGAGCCATCCGCTCACCCGATGTAGCATGGGTAGCCCAGTCTCGTTGGAATGCCCTGACGCTAGAGCAACAGCAAGGATTTGCCCCACTCTGCCCTGATTTTGTCATCGAGCTGATGTCAAAATCAGACGACCAGACTACCCTTCAGCTCAAGATGCAAGAATATTTAGACAATGGCTGCCAGTTGGGTTGGTTGATTGTGCCCACGGCCCGCACCGTCGGAATCTATCGGCCGCAGCATCCTCCCGAAATGGTGGACTTCGAGACACCCCTCTATGGTGAACCGGTGCTGCCGGGTTTTATCCTAAACCTACAGGCTATTTTCGCTACCTAAAACCTAGCGTCAACCGGGTTTATAGCGTCAGGCAGGCTTACAAGGAGAGGCGATCGCCCTCTCTACCCGGTTCACCTTGACCAATCCACAATCGCCCCTCTAAAAGTACTGATTGGCGATGCTTTAGCAATGCTTTGAGAACGCTTTAAAACGCCAAAACCGCCCAATATGAGCGACCAAACGCGATCGCACGCCAGCTACGGGGGCAGCGCCAAGGAAACGCTGGTGGCGATCGCGGAACAGTTGGGTGTACCAACGGAAACAGACGACGAGAAGCCCAGACCGTTGACGGCTCAGCAGTTGCGCGAGGAACTGTCGAAGGCGTTGACGGTGCCTAAGACGCTGCTGATTTGCGACAATGCCCACCGCTGGAGTGCCAGC
>DATNOW010000278.1:0-4006 GCA_036703515.1 Chroococcidiopsis sp. | reverse complement strand
CGCTTACGAGACCGGGCGGCGGAGTTTGGGGTTTGCCCGAGTGCCATCAGCTATCGACTCAAGCAACTAAAGGTGACGTGCAAAAAAAACAGCTTCGCTATCGACAACGCTGCCCGCACCAACGTCAGCTCTACATCCGTGAGCTGCGGGCGTTGAAACAGGCGGGCTGGTCGATTGTCTACTGTGATGAAAGCGGATTTGAGCCAGATGCACCTTGTCTGTACGGCTGGTCACCCCGAGGGGTTCCCGTCTATGGAGATCGGAGTGGCGAGCGAGCGTCTTCCGCGAGAAAACCTACTGGCAGCCCGTACTCGCCAAGAGTGGCTAGCGCCGTTGTTATTTCCGGGTTCAGTAGACCTCTTGCATGAATCCAATGGGATGTGCAGCTTGATAATTTAACGTCAGTTCGGGTTAAGCAGGCAGCTTAATCCCCAGCGCAGCCAGATCAAGAGTCGGCTTCTTGGGCTGATGGCAGTAGGCAATCAGTCCACTGAGCAGATGAACGAAGCAACTGACCGGACTGCGGTGACGAGAGTGCTCAATCTGACAACGATTCTTGAGCTGGTCAATGACGGTTTCAATCAGCGAGCGTCTGCGGGCCAGAAGCTTGTCATGCATCAGCATCAAGGACTTTTTCATATTGCGACGAGGCTTAGCCAAAAACTGCAGGCCATAGTCCTGCCACAACTGATGCGCTAACGCTTTTGAGATATAGCCTCGGTCAGCAAAGACCTTGCCCCAACAGTCTTTCAGTAAATTCAGCACCGGTTTGCGGTCATCCGTATTGCCAGGAGTCAAGCCGCAGTCGAGTAGTTCGCCTTGGTCATTGACCACCAAATGCAGCTTGAGACCAAAGAACCAGCCCATGGAGGTTTTGCTCCAAGTCGCTAGCCCCTGAAACACCCGATGGTGGTGCGCCCGCTTCACGTGACAAACCCGAATTGCTGTGGAATCAATAAAACTAATGCCCCGACAGGAGCCGAAGCAGTGACGCAGATAGGCACAGAGCGGCAGCAACACCGAGGGTAAGTACTCAATCAAGCGGGCGTAGCTGACCAGGGTCGGGAATTCTGAGCGCCAGTAGACCGAGACATGGTTGTGATAGTAGGTTTTGAAGTTGCGATAACCCTGCTGATGGAAAGCCACCAGAATGGTGATGATTTCGCTGAGACTCATGGAGCGCTGGCGCTGACGTTGCCGTAGACCGTCCCTGAGCAAGCGTTGCATCCATCGCGCTTCAAAGTCTTGGCAGAAGTCATCGATTTTGCAGAACAGAGCTTCTAGACTGAGCATGACGGGGTTGGGCTGAGAGTTGTTTTGGTTAATGCCTCAGCTTAACCAGCCCCGTCTTTCCTTCGCTTCCCTTATCCCGAACTGACGTTAACACCGAAAATCAGCCCAGATCCTCCGCATATCTCAGTTCAAGGCCGCTTTAAATGCGGCCTTCGGTGCTGCTAGCAGCACCCAGGATCTGAGGGCAGATTGGTAACAAGATCACTGCAACCATCACCGATCGAGGCGTGCGTCCCCATCCACCGGATTCGGCGCTGGACTCGGGCTGCCCCCTGAGGGCTGAACCTGTTGCTGTAGCTCCTGGGTGGATGACAGGAGCCGACCGAGCGAGAAAATAATCACCCGCAGGCTTTCGCGGAAACGCGGATCGCCGGTCAGCTCATCCAGATCGCCGGTAATTTTGTCGAGGGTTTGCAGGGTCGATCGCGCCGAGTCCAGCGTTCGCTGCAACATCAGCAGGTTTTGGGGATTATTCACCGCGCCCGTAATATCACGTAGGTTGGCGGCGGCTTGGGCGGCGTTTCCGGTCAACGTGTCGAGGTTTTGCAACAGGTTGCTGCTCCGCAGTTGCCGCATGGTGGGGGCCACTTCCCCGAGGGCCGTTCGCAGGGTGGCGCTGGTTTGGGCCAGGCTGGTGAGCGTGGTGGTCAGGTTGGCTCGGTTGCTGGCTACGATGCCGTTGACGTTGGTGGCGGTTTGCTCGATCGAACCCGCCGTGCGCACGATCGCCCCCGTCGTGGTGTTGGTGGCGCGATTAATCGTATCGGAGGTGCGGCTGATCGATCGAGCCGTGTTGCCAAACGTCCCCACTTCTCGCTGAAGGGCGCGGGCCAGGCTGGCTGCATCGCGGCTCAGGCGTTGAATTTCCGTGGTCGTCGCGTTCAGGTTGCCCACGGCGCGATCGACCTTGCCCTGAAACGTTGGATCCGTAATCAAATCCGCAATTTTCACGATCGCCCGAATCAGCGACCCATAGTTAATCGGTGGGCTGCCCACAAACCGATCGCCATTACAGAGCAGCACTTGGGAATCACAGCCCCGATCCATCGGCCCCGGCCCCGTCATCGCCACCGGTTGGTTCTCGTGCAACGGGCGAATGGCCAAGGATCCTTCACCAATCAGCCCCGTGCGATCGACCTCCGCCGAGGAATTGCGCGGAATGCGTAGGGCCGGATTTTCGATATCCAACGACACCGCCACCGAATTCGACTCCGCCTGAATCGCCACCACCTTGCCAACGGGCACGCCTCGAAATAATACCGGCGACCCAATTTTTAGCCCATCGGCATTTGCAAACTCGACAATCAACCGATAACTACGCCGACCAAAATAGGTTTCACTGAGCCACAAACTCAGCGCAATCACCGAGCTAATGCCTAGCAAGACCAGCAGACCAACGGCCCCTTCTCGGACGGTACGTGATCGCATGGTAAACGGTCTCCTATGGCACTGAGTTGAGCAATCAATCAAGCAACGTTGGGTTAAACGTTATAACAAAGAATTTGATCTAAGAAATCTTCGATCTAAGAAATCAATTTATATCAATTATTTTTTGATCGATTTAATGCCATTCAATGCAACGTAATGCCCTATGGCAATTTCATCAAATTCATCAAACTCTTCAATAACTGATCGGGGTTAGTTGGTTAGTCATCATTACTAAATGGTCATTCTATTAATCAATATCGCTGGATAGAAATCCGCATGAATTTCCCCCAGGGTTGGGGCATCTTGGCTGGCGGCCATCAGCGATCGCCCGCCGCCCCGCGCCCCTCAAGCCCTAGGGAAGACTTTCATCAGCATCGACTGAATATCAGTTCCCCAGGCCCATCTCAGCCCCACATTACCGTCTAGGAGTTTAGCGCCTGAATCGCTGGAATTATCGCTGGACTTGATCAACCCAAGGCGATCGGGTCGCCTTGGCCCACAATCGCCCCCGCAATCTGACCAGATTGGCACGCCGGGGACTAATCAGCCACCCCTGATCCGCCACCGCCGATCGCACCCCGCCCTACGCCGTGACCACCTGAATTGGCCCCTCGATCGCGCTGTTAAAAAACTGCCGCACAAAGGGATTATCCGTGGTGTCAATCTCATGCACCGATCCTTGCCAGCGAATTTGCCCGCCGTACAAAAACACCACCCGATCGGCCGTGCGCCGAATCGTACTGTCCTGGTGAGTCACGACCACATAGGTTGAGCAAAAATCTACCTTTTGGCTCAACTCCCGCATCAAATCTTCCACGATCGTCGAGGCGATCGGATCGAGGCCCGCCGTCGGTTCGTCGTAGAGCAAGACCTCCGGAATCGGCGTGCCATCCGGTGCCGGATTTTCGATAATCGCCCGGGCAAAACTGACCCGTTTTTTCATGCCACCCGACAGCTCCGAGGGATAGCGATCGCCAATGGCCGGCAGCCCCACCCGCTCCAACGCCCGATCGACCAATTGTTGAATCTGCTCCAGCGACAACTTGCCCGCCTCCAGCAACGAAAAACCCACATTTTCACCCACCGTCAGCGAGTCAAACAGGGCCGCCTGCTGGAACACCAGCTTAATTTCCACCCCTTCCGGTTCGTGACTGTCACCCAGCAGCCCCGTGCGCAACTCCCCCATCAGGTACACTTCCCCTTCGTCCGGCTCCAACAAGCCGCTGATCAGCCGCAGGATGGTGGACTTACCCGTCCCCGAGGGGCCCATAATCGCGATCGCCTC
>DATNOW010000277.1:0-2384 GCA_036703515.1 Chroococcidiopsis sp. | reverse complement strand
AGGGATGCGACCGTTCCTATTCTTTTGCAAAAATTCTGCCGTTCGCGTTTCGCCCTTCAAGATATCAACCTCGATCAGCTCAAATGGAATAGCGAGCTGGGTCAGCAGTAGACGTACTTTGTAGCCGTTACCAGAGTCCAGAAAATCGTAGAGGCGATACATAAGGGCAATAACGCTTGAGGGTGGGGATTGGAGATAAAAGGGAAAGGGTGAAGGGTGAAGGGCGTGGTGCGGGCATCTTGCCCGCCGGTGAGATGCCCTCTAAGTATCCCGACTGCCGGTAGTCATCGCGGTCAGGACGGCCTGCTGGCTGACGTGCCCATAGATGGTTTTGAGGTAATCCATGACGGCTTGGGCGGCGGCTGAGTTAGAGCTACCGGGCACGTCTGACTTGAGCGGGATGGGGCCAAGGATATCTAAAACGGTTTCGGAGCTTGGGGGTGGTGCAATCACAACTAAGGATGGCTCTAGCTGCGCGTCGTAGCGCCAAAAGTGGTGTAAATCGATGGGCGATTGCGGGGCTGGCGCTTGGGTCGGGGAGGGGACGGTGGTGTCGCTAGTGGCGTCATCGGGGCTGGCGCTGCGAAGCTGACGCAGGGCGGTGATGATCTCGGCTTTGGTGCGCCCACGGAGCTGAAACAGGACGAAGGGATCTTCACTGAAGCGATCGCCCAGTAGGTAATAAACCGCGCCGATGTGCTTGCAGGGGTTGGCTTTATCGGGGCACGAACAGCGGCTGTGAATGTCAAACTTGGTTAGGGGAAACAGGCTCAACCCGTTTGCTGTAAACGCATCTTCAATGTTTTGCGGCATCTCCCCAGCGAGCAGCTTAGCGGAAAAAATCGCCCGCTCGGCCAGCGATTCGATCACATACTGCCACTGTTCATCGCTAAACGGGTCGAGGGACAAAGACACCTTGTAGGGATCAGGTGCGGTGCCCTGCACCAAGGCAGATACCTTGGAACCTTTAAAGTCGATTTTGAGCACATTGCCTTCTCGCGCATAGTTGCGCGCCCGTTCAAGCCGCCGAATCCAGCCGAATGATTCCAGCACGTCGATCCAGCGTTGGGCCCACCATTCGCGGTTGGGTTGGGTGCGTTGGCTGTTAGTCATAGGGAGAATTCCACACACGGATGTAACTTACACGGAACCCATACGTAATCCATGATTGATCCACAATCCTAGCGGATAGCGCGGTTGAAGTTTGTCCAAACGCTGCCAATTTTTAACAGGCGATGTAGGCTAAACAATAGTTCATATAACCAGTCCCCAGAACCAGTTCACGATTCAACCTCTTTTCCTGCATTTATTATGCCGTTGGAACGATGTCTGCAATGCGATCACCGATTGGGCGCACCCCTGAAATCGTCGGGGCGTCAGGTCTGCATGAAATGCGGCTGGTCTGATAAACCCCGCCAGACTGCTGCTACGACTGCTAAGGGGCAGGCTCAGCCCGAATTGAGCCTGGATGAGATCAAAAAGCTGTTGGCTCAGGCGGCCAGTGAAGCGGAAGAGAATATGAAGCCAAGAAATCGTAAGGCTCAGCAATTGCTCAACGATCTGCAACATCCGCCGCAAGCAGGGCGCTAGGGATTCTATCCTCTGGCAGACGGATGGCGGTTCTCGACACTCTAAAATGCGTCTGGGCTATGTTCGATTAATCGCTAATTCTCGAATTTGCGACTACTTTGCAACTACATTGTCCAAGGGAGATATCGGTCATCGGAGCCAGCATTCAGACTTGGTTTCCATTTGATTATGAATATCGTCCCAAGTTTCAAAGTGCCAAGTTTCAATGTGCTAAGTTTCAGCGTGTCAAGTTTCAACGTGGTGGAGGCGTAATGGATAGTCAGTTTTCTCAGATTAGACGGGTTTTTGGTAGACGCAAGCTGATGGTGGCTACCTTGGCCGCAGGCTTTGCGGCAGCGGTGCGCCCGATTTCAGCAGAAACCGTCACCACCGAGACCGATGGTTTAGTGGCCGGGGCGGTGGCGATCCCGGTGGCAGATGGCGAAATCCCAGCCTATCGGGCCATGCCCGCGACCGGAGGGCCATTCCCGGTGGTGCTGGTAGTGCAAGAAATTTTTGGGGTGCATGAATACATTCAGGACGTGTGCCGTCGCTTTGCCCAAGAGGGCTATCTGGCGATCGCTCCCGAAATGTTTGCCCGCCAGGGAGATGTGTCTCAGCTGGGCAGCATTGACGAAATTCGCCCGATTGTGGCCCGGGTGCCGGATACGCAGGTGCTGTCAGACCTGGATGCGGCGGTGGTCTGGGCGGCGGAGTCGGGCAAGGGCGACACCGAAAAGCTGGGGATCACTGGCTTTTGCTGGGGTGGGCGGATTGTCTGGCTGTATGCGGCCCACAGTGCCCAGCTCAAGGCT
>DATNOW010000276.1:0-2133 GCA_036703515.1 Chroococcidiopsis sp. | reverse complement strand
GGTGGCGGCCCGATCGATAAACGGTTCGACGAGGTGGGGCAACACCTGGGCCAGATCGAGCGACAGCAAGATCAGCGGCTCGGTGTTGGCATCGAGCCGACTCAGATCGAGCAGATCGTTGATCAAATTAATTTCGCGGTGACATTCGTCTTTAAGAATCTGAAAGTATCGCGCAATCGGGCTATTGGCGTCGCTCAGCAACGCCAGCCCGTTGAGGCAGATTTCCAGCAGTTCGGTTGCCATTTTGATATTGGCAATGGGCGATCGCATTTCATGGGAAACGGTGTTGAGAAAGTCGTCTTTGAGCTGGTTGATCCGTTCGAGCTCTTCGACTTGGTGTTGGGCGGCTTTGTACAGTCGAGACTGCCGCAGGGCGATCGCACACTGGTTGGCGACGGTTTTAACCAGCCGAATTTCTTGGTTGGTGAAATGCTGCTGGCTGGGTTTAAACAGCCACAGGTCTCCTAAAATCCCCTGGTCATCGACAATCGGGCAAGACAAAATCGTAAACTGACCGCGACGATGCGGACGCATGACGCTATCGTGGCGAAAACAAAACTGGCAGGAGCGTCCCCGCAGCAGATAGCGCCGATAAATGTCGGGATCGGTACTGTCTGCCATGGCAAACTGGCGAATCTTGACCGGCTGGATGCGTTGGGCATATTCATAAGCAATCGTGGAGGTGGTGCGATCGCTGTCGTAGATCGCCGTATCGCAACCCTCTAGCCGCAGCCCAACCCCAAGCTCATTCACGGCGGTTTGCAAAATCTGGGCTTCATCGAGGCTATCGCGCACCTTATCGGTGATGCGCTTGAGCAATTCCTCTAGGGCCAGCGACTGCTGAAGTTCGGCGGTTTGCTCATGCACCTGGGTTTCAAGGGTGGCGTTGAGCTGCTGCACCTGCTGGTAGAGTTCCGACTGGTGGATGGCGATCGCCAGCTGATTGGCGACGGCCACCAGCAGATCGACCTCGCTTTCACTCCACTCTACCCTGGGCTGATTTTTAACAACATTTTTAACAACGCTGAGGCTGCCCCAGAGGCTCGTGCCGCTGCAAATCGGCACAAGCAGCCACGCCCCCGGAAACACTTGTGAAAGCTCCGGATTGACGGTGTCGTTGATAGTACCCGCATCGTCAATGCGGACAATTTCTCGACGTTTGAGCTGGGCGGCGATCGCATTGCCCTCGTCTGGAATTTCTACCCCCAGCGCGCTGGGCCAGTCAGCGCAGCGGCGATAGTCGGCCACGTTCAGCCAAATCCCCCGTTCCGGCAGGTATTGAACGATTTCGACTCGATCGGCCGGGGCGATGTCGGCGATCGCCGTCGTGGCCGTGGCAAAAATCTGATCTAAATCGAGGGATTGATGGATGGCCTGCATCATCTGGTTGAGCATTTGCTCTTTTTGTAGCTGCACCTGCAACCGTTCTTCGAGCTGCTTGCGATCGCTAATGTCGATCCAATAGCCAACCAGTTCAACGGGCTGCCCCTGCTCACGACACAGCACTTGCAGCTCGTCGTGAACCCAGCGATACGTGCCATCGCGGTGCAAAAACCGATATTCGCAAATCAAATGGTCTTGAGTCAGCAGGGTCGCCGCGTCGGCCATGACGCGGGCCTGATCGTCGGGATGCAGCCGGCTGAGCCAAAACTGCGGATCGTCTAGAAACGCTTCGGGTGGATACCCCAACATCGCCTCTACGTTCGGGCTGACAGAGGTTGCACCATAAGTGCCCGAGGCTCGGCAAGAATAAATCACCGCCGGGTTGGCGGTCACCAGCAGGCTAAGCCGGTCTTGACTAAAGTGCAGCGCTTCTTCGGCTGTCTTGTGATCGGTGATATCGGTGCAAAAGCCGTGCACCAGCCAGCACTGCTCGCGGGCATCCCAGCGGGGTGAAAAGGTGCCGGCAATCCAGCGCAGATTGCCATCCTTGCGCTTGAGGCGAAACTCAAGCCGATAGGGGGTTTCGGCAAAAATATGGTCAAAACAGGTGCTAAAGACCGTCTCTTGATCTTCGGGCAGCACCTGCATAATCCAAAGCATGGGGTCGGCCATCAGCTCTTGGGGCGTAAACCCAAACACGGCCTCGGTGCCTTGGGAAATGTATTCATAACGCCAGGTGCGATCGCGATA
>DATNOW010000275.1:0-7062 GCA_036703515.1 Chroococcidiopsis sp. | reverse complement strand
GGTGGTCAAAGACTACCAAATCGCCATGGCCAGCGGGCAAGTGCTCAGCTATCTGTTTGTTTCCAACGGCTGGCGCGCCATCCTCGACGGCCTCTATGCCCTGCCGCCCCAAGCCATCCTCAGCATTGGCCCCAAGCGGATCATCGTCAGCGATAGCGCCATCCAGCAAGCCCAGCTATTTGAAGAAGGACTGACCCAAAAAGTCACCCACGCCGCCGCTCACTTCAAAGACGACTATGCCAAAACCCGCCAAGGGTTAACCCAAGAATTGACCAGCGTCGTCCAAGATACCCAGGCGATCGCCTCTAACCTGCAACAGACCACCCAGCAGGCCGCCCAGCAAGCCACCACCCAGGCCAAACAAAAGCTATCGGGGCTCGTTGGCCAACTGCAAAGCAAAACCCAGCAGGTGACTCAGCAGGTCAGCCAGCAGGCCCAAGAAAAACTCTCAGAAGTCAAAACTCGCTGGCCAGGGAACCCCAAAGCGGACGATCGCCCCCCGTCTGCGCCCGATAGCCCAGCCCCGTGGGACGACGACCCGCTAGACGACTGGGAGTGAGGCAGAGAAGATATCCCATTTGTAGGGTGTGTTAGGCGCTAGCCGTAACGCGCCGCCGGTATTTTATTTTCACGCCAGTCCCCTAGGAATAGAAATGAAGTAAGGTGGCACGTTGCGTAGGGGCGGGTTTTGTAGAGATCCCTTTCATACAGAGCAAATTCATCGGCTAAACCCGCCCGTACAGTCAGCAACACCTGTTCCGTTCAATCCAGCCCTGGATAATTCAGCCGCATGCCATCTAGACGCCCATCTAGACGCCTATTCTGAGAAAATAGGGACTGACTGTTGACCTGTGGGGGAGTGGGGGTATGTCTGAAGAACACACGCAATCGTCGCAGCCTAATCAACCCGATCTGACCCATCGTGCAGCGGAAGATCCGTGGCTAGATGAGGACGATCCGTGGGGCTCAAGCGCTCCAGAATCTGCGAGTTCATACCAATCCGCTCACTCCGCCGAATCTGCTAGCACGACGGAACCTACAGTGGCGCGATCGCCCAGATCCGGTCGTCCCCCAAGGACACCATCGGCGCGATCGTCTATCGCAGCTCAGTCAGCGCCAGCGCCAGCCCTAAGGCGATCGCGTTCGCCTCGTTCCACCCAATCATCGCGATCGCCCAAGTCACTTGACCAGTCATCTGGCCAGTCTACGGGGCAGGCCGCTGGCTGGGATAGCTCCGTCGCCCAAGCTGCCGGTTACGTCGTCACCGTGATCGAGCGGCTGCGGCCTCAGCTCCGTCAAGCGCAACAGCTCTGGGGGCGATCGCTCGATCGCATTCGTCAACAGCTACCCGCAGCCTGGTCGGCCCAACTGTCCGATCGGGTTTTGGGCGGCATTGTGGCTGGGGTGTTGATTGTCGTGCTGTGGCTGCTGCCGTCGCTAGTGCTGGGGCGATCGGCTCCCGTAGCCAAGGTTCCCGTAGCCCCCGTGACCAGCACCGAGACCCCGTCATCCAGTGTTGACCGCCCTACAGCGGTTGA
This sequence comes from Chroococcidiopsis sp., assembly GCA_036703515.1. Lineage (GTDB taxonomy): Bacteria > Cyanobacteriota > Cyanobacteriia > Elainellales > Elainellaceae > DATNOW01. The sequence continues at coordinate 5,524 of DATNOW010000275.1, read as the reverse complement.
TAGCGCTCCGCCCGTTTTAGATTTGCCGCCAGAGCAAGGGCTGATTGCGGCCATCCAAGACCAAGTCACCGAGATTACCAATCAATACAGCCCAGGGTTAATCCAAACCGTGCAGGCTAACTTTCGCCGCAGCGTTTTAATGGTGACGATTGGCGACGGCTGGTATGACCTCAGCCCCCTGCGCCAAGGGCAACTGGCCAACGACCTGCTGCTGCGATCGCGTGATCTAGAGTTTGCCAAACTAGAGCTGCTGTCCCCCGACGGGCTGCTGCTGGCCCGCAGCCCTGTGATTGGCGACACGATGATTGTTTTGAGCCAACCCCCACTGTAGCCACTGTAGCGATATAGCGATATAGCGATCGCCTGAATGATGGTGCCCAATTGGGGCCTTGACTGCCCGCTCTGCTGGGTTTGGAGAATTTTGCTATGGTAGTTGGCAATAGTGCAGGTTCTAGTGCAGGCGATCGCTAAAGCCACACTAGCCCGCCTTGCCCTAACCGAGCCTCTGCTCAAGATTCTTCGACCCTGAGGAAACAGCGATGACCGTTGGCAAACCGCGTCCCGCCTCCTGTGATCCTGCCGTGTTGCAGCAGTCTGTGGTCGTGTTTTCCCGCAACTATCTGCCCATGACGCGGATCAACATCAAGCGGGCTGTGACGCTGCTGTTGACTGGCCGGGCCGAACCGATGGATTTTGCCACCGGCAACGGCTGGGAGATTCGATCGCCCAGCGTAGTGCTCTACGTGCCTGATCAGATTCGCCTCACCTTTACCAGCGGCGAGCGCACCTGGAAGGTGCCGCCGGTCAACCGCCGCGAGGTGCTGCGGCGCGACCACCACGCCTGCCAATATTGCGGCAGCACCCGCCACCTGACGCTAGACCACGTCCTGCCTGTGTCTAAAGGCGGCAAACACAGTTGGGATAACGTGGTCACGGCCTGCGAACGCTGCAACCAAATCAAGGGCGATCGCACGCCTGAGCAGGCCAACATGGCCCTGCGCGCGAAACCCAGGGCTCCGATCCACCCATCGGTAGCCTTTGCCGAACAGTTTTGGCGAGCCGAAAATTTTGCCGACGAGAGTAGCCGTTCATCTAATCCATTCATCTAATCCATTCATCTAACCCGTTCATCTAATCCGTTCATTTAGCAATCAACAAAGGCTTAAACCGGAGGAAGGCTATGCAACTCTTGACCCGATTACACCTGACCCGATTACACCGAGGTGGGGCGATCGCCTTGAGTATCGCCACTGTCAGTGCGTTAGGCACCGTCAGCACCCTAGGCACCGTGGGCACCGTAGGAGCTTTAGGAATCCTAGAAGCGATCGCCCCCCGCTCTGCCTCTGCCATTGAGCGTATGGATGGCACCGTCCAGTTTATTCGTCCACCCAGTCTGGGGACGGTCTGGGCCAATCGCACCACGACCTATAGCTATGGAGCGACCTACTACTTCACCCTAGAGGTGCCCAGCGATGCCGGTGAACCCCTCCAGCGCGTTACCGTAGCCCAGCGCGATGGTGCAGCCAATGTGCATCGGGTGAGCTTTGATGCAGAAGCCAGTGCGGCCTTTTTGGGGACTCGGCGCGATCGCGGCCCGGCCCTCACGGTGACAGAGGCGGCCTATGATCGCGATACCCAAACGGTCTCTCTCGCCCTCGATCCACCCGTAGCCCCCGGCAATACCGTGACCATTGCCCTGCGGGCCGAGCGCAACCCCCGCACCGAAGGCGTCTACCTGTTTGGTGTGACGGCCTTTCCCGGTGGAGCGCAGGCCGATGGGCAGTTTCTCGGCTATGGGCGGCTGCATTTCTACGGTGGGGGCGATCGCTTCGACTTGTTTTAAGCACGCTGGTTTTGAGCACGCTGAATCGCCGGATTTTTTTTGGATGCAGTAAGAAAAATTAAGTTTAAGTTGTCTGCACCTAGAAATAGGTACAACCTTAAATAATTGCATCTCATCAAGAATCAAGGATCGAGCACCATGGCGTCACAGCACCAGCCAGTTTGGGCACTGCCCGTTGAAGCGGTGTATGAATCGCTAGGCACAGCGTCACAGGGGTTATCGGATCAAGAGGCGACCCAACGCCTAGAGAAATTTGGCCCCAATGAGCTGCCAGTGCCACCCCATCGCCCCCTGTGGCTGAGGTTTACCGATCAGCTTACCCACTTTATGGCCTTGCTGCTGTGGGTAGCCGGGATTTTGGCCTTTATATCGCGCACGCCGCAGTTGGGCTGGGCGATCTGGGCAGTGATTTTGATTAATGCGATCTTCAGCTTTTGGCAAGAATTCCAGGCTGAACGAGCGCTGGCGGCGCTCAAAAAAGTGTTGCCGATGCAGGTCAAGGTCTATCGCGATGGCGTGTTGCAGCAGATTCCGGCCCGAGAACTGGTGCGGGGGGATGTGATGCAGCTAGAGGAGGGCGATCGCATTTCGGCCGATGCGCGACTGGTATCGGCCGATAGCTTTTCGGTGGATGTTTCGGTGCTGACGGGTGAATCGCTGCCGGTATCGCGTAGCGCCTACCCCGTGCGGATCCGGGAGGCGATATCGGTGCGGGCGGGCAAAACCCTAGAGCGTTCTGGTGAGCAACCGCTGCAAGAGCAGGTCAACCCGGCCGAAATTGCCAATATGGTCTTAGCCGGGTCAACGGTGGCAGCCGGGCGAGCGGTAGGAGTGGTCTATGCCACGGGAGCCCAAACCGAGTTTGGGCAGGTGGCCCACCTCACCACCAATATTAAGCGTGAGCCGAGTACGCTAGAAATCCAGGTGGCGCGGATTGTGCGGATCATCACCGCGATCGCCGTTAGCATGGGGCTCCTGGTTTTTTTCCTGGCCTACCTCCTTGTCGGGATGGAGGTCAAAGAGAGCTTCATTTTTGCAATTGGCATCATTGTTGCGTTGGTGCCAGAGGGACTGTTGCCCACGGTAACGCTGACCTTGGCGTTAGGCGTACAGCGCATGGCTAAACAAAATGCCCTCGTGCGCAGGCTGTCGGCAGTAGAAACCCTCAGCGCTACCTCGGTGATTTGCACCGATAAAACCGGCACCCTGACCAAAAATGAAATGACGGTGCGCTATCTCTGGATTCCCTGGCAAAATCCCGAGTATTCTCCTGTAAAAGATTCTCTCGCAGAAGATTCTCTCGCAAAAGATTCAACCGCAGAAGATTCAAGCGACGCGGCGCTATTAGGCGATCGCCCCCCAGAGCCGTCCATCGCTTCCCATGAGTCCATCACTCCCCATGTGATCGAGGTGACGGGGGCTGGATATGACCCAACGACAGGCACGGTGCAAATGCCGACCGATTTTGCGGCGGCCTGGAAGGTGCGACTGCTGCTGATCGGTGCCGCCCTTTGCTCGAATGCTCGTTTAATCCATCCTTCGCCCAGCCGCTGGCAGGAAATTGGAGACCCAACCGAAGCGGCGCTGCTGGTGGCCGCCGCTAAAGCGGGGCTCAACCTAGAATTGTTGCAGCAGCAGTTTCCCCGGCTGCGAGAGGTGCCGTTTGACTCCCGCCGCCGGATGATGACGGTTGTTTTAGACTGGCGATCGTCGGATATCTGGGTGCAACATTCGCCCAATGTAGCCATCACCAAAGGTGCGCCCCTAGAGGTGCTGCGCCACTGTCAGTGGATTTTGCGCAATGGTTCCGTGCAGGCGCTCACCGCCGCCGATGCCGATGAAGCGATCGCCACCAATGACGCCCTGGCCAGCCAAGGGTTTCGGGTGCTGGGGCTGGCGGCCCAGGCTGGAGACGAGTCATTCCTCACCCTGCGGGCCCAAGAGCTAGAGCAAAATCTGATTTTTATTGGCCTCATCGCCATGTTTGATCCACCGCGCCCAGAGGTGCCAGAGGCGATCGCCCAGTGCCACACCGCTGGCATTAAAGTCACCATGGTAACCGGCGACTATGGACTCACCGCCGAGGCGATCGCCCGCAAAATTGGCTTGGTCGGCAGCGGCTATAACCAGCACGATCGCGTCCGTGTCGTCACGGGCGACGGTATGGGGCATCTATCGGATGCCCAACTGCGGCAAATTCTCAAATATCGTTCCGCCCTCGTCTTTGCCCGGATGTCACCCGAACACAAGCTGCGCCTTGTGCAGGCCTATAAAGACATGGGCGAAATTGTGGCCGTCACGGGGGATGGGGTCAACGACGCACCGGCCCTGCGGGCCGCCCACATCGGCATCGCCATGGGCATGAACGGCACCGACGTTGCCCGCGAAGCCGCCGATATTGTGTTAACCGACGATAATTTTGCCTCGATTGTGAGCGCCGTAGAGCAGGGCCGCGCAATCTATCAAAATATTCGCAAATTTATGACCTACATTTTGTCATCGAATGTAGCAGAGCTTGTTCCGTTCCTGGCCATGGTGACCTTAAAGATTCCGCCCGCGCTGATTATCATGCAAATTTTGGCGGTTGATTTGGGCACAGACATGCTACCCGCGTTGGCTCTTGGGGCTGAGCGAGCCGAGTCTGGAACCATGGAAGAACCACCCCGCCCCAAAGCTCAACCCTTACTCGATCGCCCCCTGCTGTTGCACGCATACTGTTTCTTAGGTCTGATTGAAGCGGCGGTAGGGATGTCCGGTTTCTTCTTGGTGTGGTGGAGCCACGGCTATGGGCTGGCGGAGTTGCAAGCCGTCACCCCCAATCTCCTCTCCCATACGGCAGATGCGGCTACCGCTGCCATCTACGCTCAAGCGACAACCCTAACCTTAGCCGCCATTGTGGCCTGTCAAGATGGCAATATTTTTGCCTGCCGCTCTGAAAAAATCTCGATCTTCCGGCTCGGCTTTTTCTCTAACCCGTTAGTTTGGCTGGGGATTGGCATGGAGTGGCTGCTGATGGTGTCTATTATCTTTATCGCTCCCCTCAGTCAGATTTTCTCGACACTGCCCTTGAGCCCATGGCAGTGGCTGCTGCTGCTGGTCTGTCCACCGATCTTGCTGGGAGCAGAAGAACTCCGCAAGGCGCTGATCCGGCGGAAACACTTAGGACGGAGCCGGGCATAGCTAACAGAAACCCCCAAGAGCTTTAACTCTTGGGGGTTTCTCGGTAAAAGCGGGCAGCGAGAATCGAACTCGCATCAATAGCTTGGAAGGCTATGGTTTTACCACTAAACTATGCCCGCATTGGCGCGCTCTGAGAGATGAGGTGCAGCAGATAGGTGTCATTCACTCATTCACAGACCTAAACTAGGTTAACACAGGATGGTGCAATTCGCGTCAAATTATCGCGAATCTGAGCAAGCCAAATCAATTCCCATCTGTGGGACGGGTGTTTTTCCCGTGCAGGCGAGACGCCTGCCCCACAAACTTTCCTAGGATTCAGCCCTCTTTGGGGTGCCCCCTGGAATCTACATCCTTTAGAAACGGTTAGAAACGGCGCAGTTGCTCTAGGTTGGGCCGCACCTTGGCGCGAATGGCCACAGCCGTAATATTGTCGTGACCGTTGTATTGATTGGCTAGCTCAATCAGTTGATTGACGCCTTGCTCTAGATTGCTTTGCGAACT
>DATNOW010000274.1:0-2151 GCA_036703515.1 Chroococcidiopsis sp. | reverse complement strand
GGCGCACCTATCTGGCTGAGGATATCCATCGTTTCAAAGAACTCTGCGTGCTAAAAGAATTTGCGCCGCAGGTGCAGGGCGCTCAGGCCTTGCAAAAAGCCAAAGAGCTGTTTGAACGCGAAGCCGGGGTGCTCTACCGCCTCCAGCATCCCCAGATCCCGCGTTTTCGGGAGCTGTTTCAGACCGTGGTGGCGGGGCAGGGGCGATTGTTTTTGGTGCAAGACTATGTGGAAGGTAAAACCTACCGCCAATTGCTAGAAGCGCGGCGATCGCAGGGGCTACTGTTCACCGAAGATGAAGTCTTGCAACTGCTGGGGCAACTGCTGCCGGTGCTGCAATATATCCATTCGGTAGGGGTGATCCATCGCGACATTTCGCCCGACAACCTGATGCTGCGCTATGTCGACCAACTGCCGGTGCTGATCGACTTTGGCGGCGTCAAGCAGGTGGCAGCGGTAGCGGCTTCGGTCTACCAGGCTCCCGATCAAGCGCCGTTGCCCGCCGTCACGCGCTTGGGCAAAATTGGCTATGCGCCCAACGAGCAAATGCAGCAGGGCACTGTGTTTCCCCACAGCGACCTGTATGCCTTGGCGATGACGGTGCTGGTGCTGCTCACCGGGCAGGAGCCGCAGGACATTTTGAGCCAGCCGGGCGGGCTGGGGCAGCGCCCGATTCAGCATCCGCTGCTGGGGCGAGCCTTGCACCGGATGCTGGCGATCAACTCAGGCGATCGCTTCCAGTCGGCGGCTGAGGTGATGCAGGCGTTGGTGTTGGAGCTACCTGCGGTTGACTCGACACCGACCCTGCCGCCCGATCTCGCCGCGCCCGCTGCCTATGCGCCTACCTATGCACCTACCTATGCGCCCACCTATGCGCCTACCCAAGCGGCCGGAGCGCCCTATGCCAATCCACAGCCGCCTGCTTCCCTGCCTGCTTACTCCCCTGCTCGCCCGCCCGCTCACCCATCCACCCATCCACCCCGTCGAGGTGGAGCAGGGCTAGGGGTAGGCTTGACGCTGGCCCTGCTGCTGGGGCTAGGCGGTGCAGGCTGGCTGACCCGCGATCGCTGGCTGCCGCTCGTGGGTGTAGGGGGGAGCAGTCCAGGAGATGGGCAAACGGTTGATCCGGGGGATGCGGCCACCGCCAGCCTGCCGCCCGAAGAACGGCAGCGCAAGGCCGAGTTGAGCGATCGCCGCGCTGCATTAGGGGTTGATGCAGCCTTTTTGACCCAAATCACCAACGATACGTTTTATCGTCGCCATCCTGACCAAAAGGGACGCACCCTCAGCCTCGACCCGGTCGATGCCGAGTGGCGGGCCCAGTGGGATGCGATCGCCACTGAATGGCTGGATCAAGCTGAACAGCACCTCAGCGCCGAAGCTCGACAAAAATTGGGACGTTATGGCACGGGCGATCGCCAAGCCTGGAAGCAAGCCGTCAACCGGCTGTATGTCGGCAGCCGCTCGCTGTATGACCTAGCCGACGCCCGATTCTTTCACCTATTTCCCGACTGGCGCGGACAAACCTTCATCGACCAGCCGATCGGGCAATTTTGGCAGGCGATCGCCGCCGATACCGTCAGCCTATTGCAGCAAGGCAAAGCCTTAGAACGCATTCGATTCGAGTCAGGCACCTTTAGCCAACAGGCCAGCGGTACCCTCAACCCCGGCGAAGGGCGAGTCTATATTGCCTCGCTGTCAGAGGGACAAATTTTGCGAGTCAACCTACAAGCCCCCAGCGAGCCAGTCCGATTTTCGATCTACTGGCCCCGCCCAACCCAGCAAAATCCCTTCATTCTGGAAGATTCAGACCAATTTACCTGGTCAGGACGACTGACCCAAGCCGGATTTTATGAGTTTGTGATCGTCTCCAACGGCACCGCCCCAGTCAGCTATCAGCTCAACCTATCGGTCGATAACGTCACCTCAACTCCCGTAGAACCCGCAAAACCAGAAGCCCCCGAAGCCAAAAATTAGCCCGTCCCTTCACCCTCCACCTTCCCATTTGGAAGTGTCTTGCACGCGGGCAAGATGCCCGCACCACGCCTTTCTCCCGTCACCCGTCACCCGTTATCGGTTGGTGAGCATAGCCGAACCACTCCCCTTCATAAATTCCCCTATTTCAAAAAACACTCGGCACATCGCGAGTGAT
>DATNOW010000273.1:0-2578 GCA_036703515.1 Chroococcidiopsis sp. | reverse complement strand
TTGCGGACTCGCCCAACGGCGATCGCCAACCCTAAAGGAATGCCAATGGCGCATCCGGTCACAGACACCAAACAGGTAATAACGGCGCTTTGCAAAAATAGCAGCAATTCTGGCACGCTAATCTCCAAAATCTCCAAACATGATTGAGAGCAGCGTCGGGCGGGCAAGTCCCACCCGACATGGGCTTTACTTCTCCCGATAGGGGATAGGGGGAGAAGTAATTTAGTCAGCAATCAGCTAGTCAATAATCAGCTAGTCAATAATCAGCTAGTCAACAATCAGGGAACAAATCAGGTGGAAAATTTATGCAGCGGGAAGGGGTACACCACCCGGTAGCTGCGGCTCATCCGGCAGCTCAAAGGTAGTGCCTAGCCATTGCTCTTGGAGTTCTTTCATCTTGCCACTGGCTTTGAGCTTGCCTAGCTCGGTGTCGAGAAACTCTAGCAGTTGGGGATTGTTTTTGCTCACCGTCCAGCCTGCATAGATCGTGGGGCCAATCTGAGTGCCGATTTCGTAGATATCTCCCTTCTCTTTCACCAATTGCGACAGGGCGACAATATTGTTGATCACAATATCGATCCGCTTGTTTTCTAGATCTTGGTAGGCTTCCGCAAACGCGCCATATTCTGCAACGTTACCCACATCCTTACCGCTCTTGGCCAGCTCTGGCTTGATCACCGTTGAAACCATGATGGCCGTTGAGCCGCCCTGCTGTACATCAATATTCTTGCCGGCAAAGTCAGCGATGGATTTAATCGATTCATCCCCTTTGCGCTTCAGGTAGTAATTGGTCAATTCGGTAGTGGGCATGGTGAAATTTACCGATTTGATCCGCTCTTCGAGGACGGAAGCAGCGGCGTTGCTGGCCGCATATTTGCCAGAGGCGATACCCGCTAGCACCCCTTGCCACGGAATAATTTCCTGCTTGATTTTGAACGGGGCATTTTGGGCAACCAGATCGAGCAAGTCTTGGTTGTAGCCGACGTGCTTGCCATCTTTTTGGAAGTCAAAGGGAGGGTAGTCATCTTCGGTGGCAAAGGTTAACTCGGCCGGAAACCCACCGGAACCCGACTCTGGGGCGTTGCAGGCTACTGCCACAAAGCAGGTCAGCAGCATTAGAAAGAACATACTGAGGGTGCTGGAAAACCAGCGCTTCCCACGTAGGCGGCTAATCATTGGGGCTTATACTCCTTGACGAAGGGTGAATGTGCTGAAAGCTAAATGCAGCGAGGTATCAAGTCGACGTTCTTTTTGATACCAGTAACGGGCGATCGCAAACTTTAACCATCCAAGATCAAATTTCTTAAAGCTCAGCTCAAAAAGAAGTTTGGATTAGGAGTAATGAAGATACTTAAACCAGGAATGCCGCTGAGTATTAGTGCTGATTAATACAAATCAGCAAATGCGCTCAGCAAATATACTCCATCAGCGCATGTTGAAATCGATGAACGCCGACTTCTAGGGTGGGCGATAGACGGCCGGGCGTGTAGTTGAGCGATCGCACCCGCTGCTGAACATGATCAAGCATGACTAAATCCTCTCGAACGACCTCGTCATAGATTCGGACAACCGCTGCAATATTGGCCTCCGTTTGGGCCAATTCTGTATTGGGAACAAACCATTCAAATTGGGCATGGGTTTTCGACAGTCCTTGCGGATTGACCATGCGAGCCAACACAAAATAGGGAGATGTCACCAAAATTAAATTGGGATACACCACCGTCACCGATGTACCGCCCATTTCCAACGGATTTAAACCCTCAATAAACAGTCCAGGAGTTAGGCCATGCTGGACTTCGTCGCTGCTGTCTAAGAAGGGAAAATACTCGCTGTAATAATGCTGTTGGGCATCAGACTCAAAGCGATCGAGGGTTTTAAACAAATCCAGAGTGGGATGAACCATCGAGACGTGATAGCTCTCCGAGCTATTCTCGACATACAGCTTCCAATTGGATTTAACTTCGTAGTCGATGCGTTTTACCTTAACCAGATTGGAGAAGTTAAACCGCTCAAACTGAGCAACTAGACCGCCCAACTGTTTGGCTAACGGTTCGGCGGCGGGGTCGAGATTGACAAAGATAAACGGCCCCCAGGTGTCTACCTGAATGGGCTTGAGGCCATAGTCTGGTAGATTTAAGTTCTCGGCCCCGCCCATGTGGGGGACGGCTTTTAAGTCCCCGTTTAAGTCAAACGTCCAGGCATGATAGAGGCAGGTAAAGCGGTGACACTGCCCGCTATCAAGGGCGATCGGGCCAGCCCGATGGGGGCAGACGTTAAAAAATCCGCGCAGTTCTCCAGCCAAATTGCGGGTGATCAACAGAGGCTGCTGGGCCATCTCAATCGTAAAGTAGCTGCCGGGCTCCGGCAGTTGACTGATATGCCCCACATACAGCCAGCGTTTACCAAACACCCGCTCCTGTTCAAGCTGATAGATATACTCGGAAGTATACATCTGGGCAGGAAACGAGCTGGCCGTCTCAATCGGTTGAGGTTGCCAGCAGTCTAGGTAGCTGTGAATATCTGTAAATGACAGTTTAATTTGCTCTTGAGTAAACATCGCAAATGTACCTGTAGATAA
>DATNOW010000272.1:0-3413 GCA_036703515.1 Chroococcidiopsis sp. | reverse complement strand
CACGATCCAGGCGATCGCCCTCGCTCCCCTCCACGCCCTTGGCGATCGCCTGATTTATCAGCAGATTCGGGCTGGGCTGGGCGGCAAGATCAACTTTGTGGTCAGCGGCGGCGGCTCGATTGCCGACCACCTCGAAGACTTCTTTGAAATCGTCGGTATCGATATTTTAGGCGGCTATGGGTTGACCGAAACCGCTCCCATTACCAACGTTCGTCGCCCAGAGCGCAACCTGCGCGGGTCCGACGGCCAGCCCCTGCCCGACACCGAAATTCGCATTGTTGATCCCGACAGCCGGACGCCGCTGCCGGTGGGTAAGCAAGGGCTGGTGCTGATTCGTGGCCCCCAGGTGATGCAGGGCTATTTCAAAAATCCCCAGGCGACGGCTAAGGCGATTGACCCTGAGGGCTGGTTTGACTCGGGCGATTTGGGCGTGGTCACTGCCTTTGACGACCTGATTATCACCGGGCGGGCTAAAGACACCATCGTGCTTACCAATGGTGAAAACATTGAGCCCCAGCCGATCGAAGATGTCTGCCTGCGCAGTGCCTATATCGACCAGATCATGCTGGTGGGGCAAGACCAGCGATCGCTGGGGGCGCTGATTGTGCCCAATGTTGATGCGCTCAACCAATGGGCCGCTGCCCAAGGGCTGTCGATCCAAACCGCAGACGGCAGCATTGACGGGCAAAATAAAGCTATCCAAGACCTGATGCGACAAGAGCTGACCCGGGAAGTCAAAAACCGGCCGGGCTATCGGGCCGACGATCGGATTGGCCCCTTCCGCCTGCTGAGCGAGCCGTTTACCATCGAGAATGGATTATTGACCCAGACGCTAAAAATTCGTCGGGCAGTCGTGATGGATCGCTATCGCGGTATGATTGACGAGATGTTTGCCTAAGATTAAGCAGCGATCGCTGACTGTCGTGGGTAAATGCCAGTGTCAATGTGTCTTATCGTTCTAGCACGGAATCTTCATGGACGCTTCCAAGCCTAATTTGCTCCTGAAACGCGCTGTTAACATCAAAGCGATTGTGACTCCTCGTTGGAAAGAGGAAGTGCAACAGCAGTTGCAGACTCAAATCAATCAGCTTGATGCTCAACTCCAGCAATTAGAAGGTCAGGGCCAGCGCATGACCGGCGAGTTGCTCAAGCAAAGTGGTCAAAGCGACGCCTCGGTGCAGCAACAGATTAGCAATATTCAAGTTCAGGTCAACCAAAAAAAGACCGAGCTATTGGAACGGAAAAATCAAATTCTCCAGCAGCTCCAGCAAGTGCAGCTGTTAGAGATGGATCAAGAAGTCACTCAGGGGCAAATCGAAGGATTTTTCCGGGTTGAAACGGGCGACAATCTGGTTCGCAAGATGCAGGTTGAAGTCTTGGTCAAAGATGGCATTGTGGAAGAAATTCGCGGCGATCTGTAACCATTTTTCGAGCCATTGCGATGGCTAAAACCCAATTAAAAGGTGCGGCCTGTGCTGCACCTTTTAATTGCATTCTTGGGCGATATCGTCATCCCGTCTAGGCGGGGGCGATCGCGCAGGTTTTTCTGATAGTTTTTTGATCTCTGCCCACCAACATGGGTCTGCCTGTATCCGTGGGGTCGGATGTCGCGATAAAATGCGATCTGGCTTGCTGCGATCTGGCTCCGTCTGATCTGGCTCTGTCTTGCTTGTTGTTTCGTTCGTAACGTCGTTTCGTTCATAAATCGGAAGTTACTCCATGATTCGCGAAGTTTTCATGCCCGCCCTTAGTTCCACGATGACCGAAGGCAAAATTGTGTCTTGGTCGAAGTCGCCGGGTGACAAGGTGGAAAAGGGCGAAACGATTCTAGTGGTGGAATCGGACAAAGCAGACATGGATGTGGAGTCGTTTTATGAAGGCTATCTGGCGACGGTGATGGTGCCAGCGGGGGAAAGCGCGCCCGTGGGGGATGCGATCGCCTTGATTGCCGAAACCGAAGCTGAAATTGCCACCGCCAAAGCCCAGGCCAGCCAGCCCAAAGCGGCGGCTTCGCCTGCTGATGCCCCTGCCGCTGCGGTTGAGGAGGCGATCGCCACCCCTGCTACCACCAACGGCAGCGCTGCCAGCAGCGGCCGCACGGTGATCTCTCCCCGCGCCCGCAAGCTGGCCAAAGAGCTAAACGTGGATCTCTCCACCATCAAGGGCAGCGGCCCCCACGGCCGGATCATCGCCGAAGATATCGAAGCAGCAGCGGGCAAAGTCAGCACCCCAGCAGTAGCCCCGGCGGCGGCTCCGATCGTCTCTGCCCCGCCCGCTGCTGCCCCCGTTCGTGCTGCCGCCCCCGCCGCCCCTGCCCTACCCGCAGTACCAGGGCAGCGCGTGCCCCTCACCACCCTGCAAAATGCGGTGGTGCGCAGCATGAGTGCCAGCCTCGAAGTGCCTGTTTTCCGGGTTGGCTACACCATCACCACCGACGGGCTCGACAAGCTTTACAAGCAAATCAAGTCTAAGGGCGTCACCATGACCGCCCTGCTGGCCAAAGCCGTGGCGGTAACGCTGCAAAAGCACCCGCTGCTCAACGCCAGCTACGTCGATCAGAGCATTCAGTACCATGGCGACATCAACATTTCGGTAGCGGTGGCCATGGATGATGGCGGTTTGATTACCCCCGTCCTGAAAAATGCCGATCAGGTCGACATTTACTCGCTGTCACGGTCTTGGAAAGACCTGGTGGATCGGGCCCGGGCCAAGCAGCTCCAGCCTGATGAATACAACTCGGGCACCTTTACTGTCTCTAACCTCGGGATGTTTGGGGTGGATCGTTTTGACGCGATTTTGCCGCCGGGTCAGGGTTCGATTTTGGCGATCGGGGCTTCTCGCCCGCAGCTTGTGGCGACCAAAGACGGCACCTTTGGCGTCCGGCAGCAGATGCAGGTTAACATCACCTGCGATCACCGGGTGATCTATGGGGCTCACGCGGCGGCCTTCCTGCAAGACTTGGCCAAGTTGATCGAAACGAACGCTGACTCGTTGACGATGTAGTCCCGAGAAGTCCCGAGATGATGTAGTCCCGATCGCACCTAGCAGCAAAAGCCGCCGTTCTCTAAAGAACGGCGGCTTTTGTGTGGGCGGGCTGATTGACTGACAAAACTCTTAAAACACCGATTTGCACGTAGGTTGGGTTAGCGATCGCGTAACCCAACATAACCCTTGCTGGTGTTTGGTTTCACGTTGTTCAACCCAACCTACTAGTGTATGGATCTAGTGCATGGATTTACTGCACAGGGGTGTGTAGGGAGCGGCGCAGCTGGCGGGCTTGGATGTCGTCGAGTTGGGCGTTGGGGATGGCGCGGATCAACTGACGCGTGTAGTCGCGGCTGGGGTGGCGATAGAGCGATTCGGCGGGGCCAATTTCTTCGATTTTGCCTTGGTTCATGACCATGATGCGATCG
>DATNOW010000271.1:0-3520 GCA_036703515.1 Chroococcidiopsis sp. | reverse complement strand
CAAATTAAAAACTTTGTCGATCGCCACGATCGCAATCGGTTTATTATCTCGTGTCGGATGGCGGCCTATCGCCATCCCTTCCGCCGCTTTACAGACATTGAGATTGCCAACTTTGGAGACAACCAAATCCAGCACTTTATTGCTAACTGGTTTAGCCAAGATCCACGCAAAGGGCATGAATGTTGGCATAAACTGCTCAGTGAAGACTACACGGCCGCTAAAGAGCTAACCCATACCCCGCTATTGCTAACGCTCACCTGTTTACTGTACGAGCGGGCGGGGCAATTTCCGACTAATCGTGCTACCCTCTACGAAAAAGCCCTGCGAGTCCTGCTGGAAGAATGGGCTGGTGAAAAGGGCATTCCCCAAGATCGCCTCTATCAAGGGCTAGATACCAAGCGCAAGGAGCTAATGCTCTCGAAAATTGCCTATGATGCTTTTCGGTGCGATCGCCTATTTTTGTCAAAGCGGGAACTCGTCAAACAAATCGAAACACTGCTGGCTGAAATGCTGCCCGATGAGAAGTTTATTGACGGGCATCAGGTGCTCAAATCCATCGAAATTCAGCATGGTATTTTGGTCGAGCAAGCGGAAGGAATTTATTCCTTTTCGCATCTGACACTACAGGAATTTTTGACCGCCCAGCACATTGTTGATACCCATCAACATATCGATCGAGTGCTGTCTCAGCATCTGATTGATCCGCGTTGGCGAGAGGTGTTTTTGCTGCTCGTGGGTTTGCAGCAGGCCGACGACATTTTGCTGACGATGGCAGCACAGGTGAATGGCTTGATTAGCGCCCCCAACCTGCATCACCTGCTGGAATGGGCTAACCGGGCTACGGTCGCCTCAGAGAGCGTTTACAAGCCTGTGGCCAAGCGCACGATTGCTATTTTTTTGGCCCTTGACTTGGCCCAGGCCCTCGCCCTCGATCATGCCCGAGCCCGGGCCCTCGATCTCGACATTGATCGGGCCCGGACGCTGGCCCTGGCGCTTGACCATACGCTGACGTTAAACCGAGCGCTCGATTTAGCCTTGGCCCGTGTCCTAAACCTCGATCGCGCCCTAGATTTAGTGTTGGATATTGCCCGCAAATTTGAAGAAATTAAGATTTTCTCAGACGTTAACTTCAACCGCCTGATTGCGCGCCTAGAGGTGTTGCGCGTCAAAATCCCGCAGCATCAGGTATCGCTATCGTCGCGCAAGCTGTTTGTCGAAAAAGTCCATCAAATCTGGCTAAATGCCTTAAATCTGAGGCGCGAGTGGATCGATCTATCTCGGCAAGAAGTTGTAGCGCTGGATCAGTATCTCTACGCTAATTTACTGATCGTACAGTGTAGACAAGCGGCCGTTTGGGTATCTCCCCCAGTTTGGGCTAGTATTGAAAGTTGCATGATGCTTTCGTCACGCCCTGAGTGAGCGCAGCAGCCATGATAGCGATTTGACGGGATAGCCCGCCTGTGAAAAAATCAGACTTTTCAACGTTTGATGCCGTATCTTCCGATCCCTCTCTTCCACCTAAAAGGACATGAAATGATACGTCAGAAAATGGAGCAAGTCCGTATTTTAGTCGTTGACAGATTTAGCAGACTGGCGGCTAAATTATTATTATTGATTTCTGTTGCTCAGATATCTTCTTCTTGCCCGGTTTATTTGCTGTGGGCAAAGCTTGCCCTTTATCAGCGGCGCTATCAATTCCTATAAACCTTCCTATAAACCTGTTTCGACCGGGCGATCGCGATTCTAATGACGAATTTGAGCCCATGAGTTTGAGCCGATGAGTTTGAGCCGATGAATTCGAGCAGAGTATTGTGATCAGAAAAGTGACTTCGTTTGTCAGGAAAAGCACTTTTTGACTTGCAGAAACTAGGCATTGTAAACAGCACCAGTCTGCTGTTTTCCCGTTTTTACTCCTTGCATTAGAAGGGAAATTGAGCAAGAGAATTCTCGTTTTGCGTGATATTTGGGAAATCGGGCAGATTTGGGTGCAAGCTGTGGAGATTTGCTGCAATTTTTCATTTATTCTTTGCGTAAATTTTAATGCCGAGGATCTTTAAGTCTGTTTAGTTTCTATTCAGGCTCGCATTGGTTTTAGACTAATGATCCCAGCATTATTGGGGAACTATTGAGGTAGAGGAACACCATAACTATGGGACAAAATTTTTCAGCGAAGATTTCCCTAAATCGGGTCACTCCAGGTAAAATCTGCCCATGACAACGCATCAGAAACGTGTATTTTAAGACTTGATTGATGAGGATCTCACTGTGTTAGTGCCGTCGTATGTCAATCATGAAATCAATCATGAAATCAATTTTGAAAATAGAGGTGATAGCGCGATCGCTATAACTTGAGTTCTAATGATTTGCGATTTCAAAATCTGTATTGTCAACGGTATATATGAATGACTGGAACGCTTTCAAGCCCCAAGCATAGTTCTATCGATAATTTGGATGATCTGCATTCTGAGACCAAGCTGTTTCAGGTGCCAAATTCCTGTTCGATCGACCAAATTTTGTTTCAACTCGCCCTAAGCGCCATGGCCAGTGGTCATCGCTATGGCGCATTTTTAGATGCGGCTACAACGGCGGCCAAATGCGCTATTTACGCCACCTATTTAATGCAGGGGCGCAACTTTCGGCGGACAGGTTTGCTGCATCACGTTGATCCCAAACGCGTTAAGGAGATAGTCCAGGAGGTGCAGTCGGCTTTGACTGAGGGAAAGTGGCTCAAGACCCTTTCTACAGAAGAACCGCAGCATTTGATTTATCTGCCCCACCTGTGGCTGAAAATTCATCCGTGGCAAGCGGGACAATCGCGATTTCTGAGCGACGAATTTTCGATTCGACAGCGAAGCCGGATCGAAAAGCTAGTTTCGGATGACTTGCCTAAGGCCCGCCTGTTAAATTCTGATCAATTTCTAGCGCTGATTCAACAATTGCATTTAGAGGTGCAAGAGTCATCCCCGGCTGACTCCTACGCGCCGATCAGCGATGCCCTGGTGGAACATATCAAGCTGCGGCTGTTGGAGTCTGGAACCGTAATTCAGCTGAGTTTGCCGGAGGAACCCCCTGTGTATGCGTTGGCCCGCACGACCTATTCGCCTAAAGATAAGCGTGAACGGGTCAGCGCCATGCTGGATGACGTCGCAGATTTTTTTACGTTGATGCAGGCTTGGGTGAATTGTGAACCTGGGGTATTGCGGGGTCTAGAAACATTTAATGTTGCGCCGGAGCGAAGAGAAGAGGCGTTGCAAGAGCTGGATAAATTTATGCAAAGCTGGGCTGATAAGTATCATCAGCCGGAGGGGCTGCCGATGATTTTGCATGTGGCGGCAGGGCAGAGAAAAGTGTAGATTCCTGTTGGGGCGATCGCCGCTGGTATTTACGATGGCTTCAGAATGGCATTTGGAATGGCATTGGAAATCCATCGAGTTCGGCTCGGCCTCCGCCACGAACCGCAGCCCGAACCGTGCCGCGTGCGAGGCGAACTCGCGGAGGTAGCACGGGTCGTTCACCTCCG
>DATNOW010000270.1:0-17223 GCA_036703515.1 Chroococcidiopsis sp. | reverse complement strand
CACAACATTCTCACCACTGAAGATTTCATCATTGGGTTGGTCGAAGGCTTAGAGGAAGAAGTGGGTGATGCTTCCGCCGCCATTATGTACACCATCGGTTGTGAATGGGGGCAGCGTGATGCCTTTTTCTTCGAAAAGTGGTTTGAAAAAGAATTTGATCGCAACATTCGCCAAACCAATCTGCTGTTTTTGCTAGAAACTTGGTGGTGGCCCTTTACCTCGCAGGGCTGGGGACGCTGGGAAGTTGACATGGGCGATCGCAAGCAGGGCTTTATGTTTATCAACATCTTTGACTCGGCCGTAGCGCGCACCCTAGGCGATGTGGGCAAACCCGTGTGCTACATCTATGCGGGGCTGTTTGCCGGTTTCTTCACAGAGCTAGTGAAAAAACAGCTGAGCTGTATTGAAATTCAGTGCTACTCGATGGGTGAAACCTACTGCAAGTTTTTGCTGGGTGGGCAAGACCGCATTGATGCCGCCTCCTTCTGGATGAATGAAGGCGCGACCGCCCGCGACATCGAAAAACGGCTGCGTTCAGGAGATGGCTTGAAATGAGCAGTCTTACCTTGACCCACACCAATGGCTCTAAGTCTCACAGTACTGAGTGGGCCTCCCAAACGGTGCTCCAGTTTTTTAGCGCGATCAATTGGGACGATACGCCGCCTGTTGTGATCGCGGATGCGCCACAGCCTACGGTTGCCGTGCCAGGGCAGCCGACCGAACTCAGCATGATGATGACCGTCAGCCAGTTTTTCTCGGCGGTGAACTGGGATGGGGTGGCGATCGCCGCTGCACCCTCGCCATCGCCTGATGCGCTACAGGCCACGCCCGCACCCGTCAACGAATTCACCCTAGACGATTTCTCATCGCTGTTCTAGGGATCGGACGTATGCGTTCAACCGCATTTATTCCAATCGCATTCCAACTGCATTTCACTGCATTTCAGAGAGAGAGCCATGCACCCACAACTTCAAAGCATTTTTGACGAAGCAGAAAACCGCTATCTCAAGCCCGAAGAACTGGGCACAGTCAGCCAATACGTCGAGTCGCTGCCCAGCCGCCTAGAAACCTACCGCAAAATGCGCGATAGCGAACTCAGCGTGATGCAGCAAGTGGCCGACCAACTGCAAGTCGAGCTGCCCAATGAAAAGGTAGAACATCTAGAGCGCAGCATCAAAAATGCGCTGCTGGTGTTGCGCTATTGCGCCATGGGGATGTTGCTCAACGATGAAGATTTTGTCAAGTCGCGTTTGCTGAGCTGGCTCCAAGAAAATGTCAAAGCCTACAACAGCCAAACGATTGATTCTGCACTGTATCGCTTGCTCAACCAAGGGCTGAATCAAACCTTTAGCCCGCAGCAGATGGCGTTGCTCAACCCGATGCTGAGCTTGGCGCAAGACGCCCTGCTGGGGCAGCCCACGATTTCTAGTATTGGCTGGTAGGCGATCGCCCAGTCACCCTCTGGCTGCCGCCTGACCGCAGATTCGTCCCCCCACGTCTATCCTTCAAACTTACCCGGCGCATTCCTATGATTTCCGTTGCAGATCTCCTCACTAACGATCATGTTCCTGGCAATTACTTTGCGACTGATGCCTATGTGCACAGCGACCTAGAAATGGGATTGCTAGAAAACCGAGACGGCAACCGTCTCCTTGCCCTGCCCGACACCTTCATCCAAAGCATGTATGCTGGGCTAGAAAAAGAAACCGGACAGGCCACCCGTCTTGTACTCTTCAACTGCGGTCGGTGGTGGGGCAAAAACTTCTACACCCGTTTTCGGGAACAAATGTCTGACTATTACAGCACGCCGCTGGCAGACATGGGCATGGTCGAGTTTATGCAGGCCCTACAGCAGTGCTGGAAAACCCACGGTTGGGGCAAGATTGATGTTGATCAGACCCACCAAAATCGCGGTTTCTTGGTGATCAAGATTTGGAACTCACCCTTTGCGCGGCAAGCACCCAAAACTGATCAGCCCGCCTGCCACTTAGAAGCAGGGATTTTGTCTTCTTTCTTTAGCCAGCTGACTGGGCGCGACCTGCACTGTGTGCAAACCACCTGTGAGTCGATGGGCGCAGACTGTAACCGTTTTGTGATCGGCTTGACCAAACGCTTGGAGCCCGCCGAAACGATGGTTACGAATATGGAGCATGATGCCATCATGCAGCAGCTTTGCAGTTAGACTAACCAAACGGCCCTAGAAATCTTCTGTGCATAACTGTGTCGAGCCAACTAGTAAACGAGTCAAAGCGTTCAAAGTACCGCATTCTTGGGCTGGTTGGGCAAGGGCAGTTTGGTCGGGTATACTGCGCTGTACATCGGCAGACGGGGCGCTTGGTGGCCCTCAAAAATTTAGAGCACCAGCGTTTCCCGACCCATAAATTTTTGCGCGAGCTGCGGTTTTTGCTCAGTTTGCAGCATCCCAATATCGTCACGTGCCAGGCCCTAGAGCATACGCAAAATGGGCGCTATCTGGTGATGGACTATTGTGAAGGGGGAACGCTGCGGAGCATTATGGAAGGCGACTATGGGCTCAGCTTGCCCCTTTGCCTTCGCCTTGTAATTGGCATTTTGGAAGGGCTGGGCCACGCCCACAGTCGGGGTATTGTGCACTGCGATATCAAGCCTGAGAATATTTTGCTCAGCGTGCAGCCGACGGGCTGGGTGGCGCGGATTTCAGACTTTGGCATTGCTAAACTCAGCCAAGAAATCACCGGAGAAGAATCGAGCAATACAGGATCACCTGCCTACATGGCCCCGGAACGGTTTTATGGGCAGTATTCGATCTCCTCTGATTTATATTCGGTTGGCATCATTTTATTTGAGCTGATTGCGGGCTATCGGCCGTTTTCGGGCACCCCGGTGGAGCTGATGTCGGCCCATCTCAATGTGCCGCTGAAGCTGCCTGATATTATCCCGGCGGGGCTGCGACCAATTTTGAGCACTGCGCTGCAAAAGCTGCCGGGTCGCCGCTTTCGTTCGGCTAACGATATGTTGGTGGCGCTGCGGACTGCGGCCAGTTCGCTGTTTGATGAGGCCAGTCACGATCCGCTGATCATTTGCCCGCCTGTGGATACCGCCTGTCAGCTGGATGAAGCAACGCCCAAGCAGGTTCTAAGCCATGCCTATGAGCATTTGCTGGTGGCCACACCGGCCGCTAGTTTTGCCTATAAGCGCAATCCAACTAGGCTGGCAATCTATGGCGCTGGTGGCGAATCGCTGACAATGCAGACCCTTGACATTAGCAAGTTTTCGGAGCAAGGCGAGGTCTTGTGGGACACCGCCCAGCTGCTGCCGTTGGGGTCGCCGATTGGGGCGCTGCTGCCCCACGGTCACAGGTGTTGCGTCGCGGCTGGGCGATCGCTTTATGAGGTTGATCCCCACCCTAGCGAGGCTGACCGACAAAAGTCGCTGATCGTGACGGGTTTGCCCGACCGTTACCTGACGGCTATTGATCCCGATGGGCGCTGGTTGGCGATCGCCACCCCCACCACCGAAGAGACGCAGTTTAGCTTTTATCCCCTGCGCTCTAGTCGGGGTGCAGTTTGGGTGCCGGCCGACCCGCTGCGGCTGTCGAGCCGTGCCCAGATGGGGCTGATGAGCGTGCTTTCTTTAGAGTCTAAGCATTTGGTGCTGCTCTCCTATCTGTATCGCAAAGAGAGCAAGCTTGACGCCCATCGCGATCTGTCCTTTGCAGACAGCATTGGTACTCTGTTGGAGGTCTACACTCGCCGGGGTGAGCGATTGGCTACTCTAACGCTGCCGCTGCGATTAAAGACGGTGATTCGGACTGCCACGCCCTATCGTTTGCTGGCAACGGACGATAGCGCGCCCAATTCGGTGCTGCAAATTGATCTCAAGCCTTACCGCGTTTCGCGGTTGGGGGTATCGATCGTGCCCGAGTTTTTGGTGGCGACCAGTTGGGGGGCTGTTTTGGCCAATACCGCTGGGCAAATTATTTTGATGGATGAATATGGCCATCAAGCTGGCTTGATTGAAGGCCCAGCCAATATCACGGCGATCGCCAGTTTTGCCCATCATGGACTGCTGATCGCCACATGGGATCAGTCGGTAGGGCACTTGTATACGGTGAATTTGAAGACGCTGGATGTGGAGCTGATGTTTTGAAGTCAGGCTTAGATCTGGGGTTCAGAACTGGGGAGCAAACTTGGGGTTCAGAACTGGGGAGCAGTAGCGCTCCCTGCTAATGGACAGGACAGACGCTTTACCCCTTACCCCGTTTGCCTCTACCCTAGAGACGGACACCCTGAGTTTGATTGCCGGATGAGTATGTCTGATGTTTGGCCGGATGGTTGGCTGACGCCGAGCCATTTTGTGATGGTTGGCCTGTTGGTTGGCTTTGCGATCGCCCATAGCGGGCTGGCGGCGCTGCGTCCAAAGGGAGAGGCGCTGATTGGGCCACGCCTCTATCGCGTGCTGTTTGCCCTTGTCAGCATCCCGTTTGCGACGGTGCTGATCATTTATTTCATTAACCATCGCTATGACGGGGCCCGCCTGTGGAACCTCCACGGCGTTGCTGGGATTGAGCCCTTGATTTGGGTGTTGTCGGCGATCTCGTTTTTGTTTCTCTATCCGGCTACCTTCAACCTGCTAGAAATCGCCGCCATCCAAAAGCCGGCAGTGCACCTCTACGAAACGGGGATCATTCGGATTACGCGCCATCCCCAAATGGTGGGGCAGGTGATCTGGTGTGTGGCGCACACGCTCTGGCTCGGGACGAGCTTTATGGTGGTGACGTCGCTGGGGCTGATTGCCCACCATTTGTTTGCTGTGTGGCATGGCGATCGCCGTATGCTGGCCCGCTACGGAGATTCCTTTGAAACCTTGAAATCTCGAACCTCGGTGATTCCCTTCTTGGCCATTCTGCAAAAACGTCAAACCCTTGAACTTAAAGAATTCATCCGACCTGCTTATCTGGGGGTAACGGTTTTTGTATTATTTTTTTGGTGGGTGCATCCGATCTTAATTCGTGCAACGGGGAGCGTTGGCTGGTAGCATGATCCCATAAGAATTAAGCAGATTTGAAATCATAGAGGAATCATGGTTTTGGTAGTCACTGAAGGCAGCTTTTCCCAGGAAGTTTTAGATTCCCCTATTCCGGTTTTAGTTAGTTTTTGGGCTCCATGGTGTGGTCTTTGCCGGTTGGTCAATCCGCTGTTAGACCGACAGGAGAGTGAGTGGGGATCGCCGGTCAAAGTGGTCAGCATCAATGCCGATGAGAATTTTAAGTTAGCCAATACCTATCGCCTCAAGACGTTACCGACGATTTTGCTGATCAAAAATGGTGCCATCCTCAGCCGGTTTGACGACTTCAAAGGGCGCGATGATTTGAGGGCGGCCGCAGAAACCATTCAAGTGACCTTGGGTGCGCTCCAGTCTCGCTATCGCGAGGCGGCCCAACGAGTTTAGCGGGGATGATTGGGTGTTGGGCGGCATTAGCCATTGAGCGTCGCTTACGGTCTTCAAGGTTGTCATAACGCTATTCAAATATTCAAAAAAATAGAGGGTTGGCATTGTGCCAACCCTCTATTTTTTGAAGAAGTCTGTTGCTAGGATCGCCTGCCGGGGTCACCTGCTGGTATTACCCGCTGGGATCACCGATTAGCTTTCGCTTTTGGGGATCTGGGCGATCGCATCGGGGTAAAGGGTGATTTCCATGTTTTCATCATCCCGGACAAAGAGCGATCGCTTGACCTGGCCGAGGTAAATCGGTTTGGAGATCCCTTTGGCTGGGTGGAGTATGGTGCGCGCCCGGATGGTCAGTTGCTCTTCGCCGCTGGCGAGGCGACCGGGGGAAAACAGATCGCTGGCGGCCTGTTGCAGGGTGGCCGTGAGGGTGGGTTCATCGATCTGGGGGGGAACGACGATCACCACCTCTGTGGTGCCCGAATCATAAACCGTCGTGAAGCGTGCCGCACCTGGGATCACCGTCCGCGTGATCGGCACGATGCTGAGGGCAAACAGCCCGGTCGTCAGCACGGCCATAAAGCCAGTGATTCCCACAAAGCGGAAGCGAATGCCCCATTTGAAGAGAAAGCCCAGCACCGCCACTACTCCACATACGAGAGTAATGATGCCTGACCACTCAGCGGCCGTTAAAAAATCAGCAGTCGATAGCATAGGTGGAATGTTAAATACGTGCAGTGCTTAAATCAAACGGTGATGTCGCAGGGAGGCGATGGGTCAGCTTGATGCAAATCTACGCTCCCTATACGACCTTACCGGAGAATGGCACCGATTCGCAGTCCTGATTCGCTGCACCGGGTCGCCGCACCTATTCGTTGCTGACAAACCCGGCGGGCGATCGCGCCTCTTGTTGTTCGAGGGCGGCTTTGAGCGTATGCCAACTGAGGTTGGCGCACTTGATGCGGACGGGAAACTGGGCTACGCCCTGCATCACGTTGAGTTTGCGGAACTCGGTGGGGAATTCGGCTTCTCCGCGCATCATGGTTTGAAAGGTCTGCACCATCCCCTGCGCTTCATCAATCGTGCGTCCCCGCAGGGCATCGGCCATGAGATCGACCGAAGCCATGGCAATGGCGCAGCCTTCGCCTTCAAACTTGATATCTTTGATGCGATCGCCCGCTTCATCCATTTGCAAAGTCAGCTCGATGGTATCGCCACAGGAGGGATTGTGCCCCTTTTGGTAGCGATCGACGGGCTGGGTGGTGCCCCGATTCCGTGGCTTTTTGTAACGTTCCAGAATGACCTGTTGATAGAGGTCGCGCAGATTGTCCAAAGACATGGTTGGGTACGTTGAAAAACGTCGAGATAGCAATGCTTCTTCTCGATCCTATCGTGAATAATCCAGGCCACGCTGTCGGTGGTTGAATTGGCCTGGGATTTAGAATTGATCTAGGGCATCTGCTGCCGATTGGTGGATTTAAACCCGATTTGCACGTCATGCTGACGGTTCTACGAGAGATTTTTTATGTTGCCACGCGATGAATTGTTAAAGGGTGTTGATGAGCGCGAGGCCGCAGTGCGGGTGCTAGATCTAGCCGATCAGGCGATCAAAACCTGGGAGGTGGTCTGCTCTGACTTTTTATCGCCGCCAGAACTGGCCGATGTGCAGCGCATGTTGGGACGGCTGACGGATGTGCAAATCTTGCCCTGGGGGGGGTATCCGCAGGCCGAACGGCAGCGGTTGGCGATCGCCCGTTCCGAATTGCCCCTTGAAGTGTCACAAGTGGCGATCGCGGCTTTGGATATCAGCGGCAACTTCTTGTTTGACCCGGCTAGCCATCGCGACTTTTTGGGGGCGCTGCTGGGGGCCGGCATTGTGCGCGAAAAAGTGGGCGACATTATTGTCTTGGGCGAACGGGGGGCGCAGGCCGTGGTGGTGCCTGAGCTGGTCGATTTTTTGGAAATGAGCCTCACCCAAGTGCGGTCGGTGCCGGTCAAAACCCGTCGCATGGAGCTGAATGAGCTCAAAGTCCAACCGCCCAAAAAGAAAGAGCTAACCACCGTTGAGGCTTCCCTGCGGCTGGATGCGATCGCCTCGGCGGGGTTTGGCATGTCGCGCAACAAAATGGTTGATCTAATTGGCGCTGGCGACGTGCGGGTGAACTGGAAGGAGATCACCCAATCCAGCCATGCGGTGAAGGCGGGCGACCTGATTGCCATTCGCGGTAAAGGCCGCCTAGAGGTAGGCGAGATCGCTGTGACCAAAAAAGAACGCTATCGCGTGCAGCTAACGCGCTTTATGTAGATTGAGGATGTCGGTTAACGCGGTTAACGCGGTTAACGATGCCAGCTCGATCAGCCCCTAAGAATCGACAGGGTGCAGGTGGGCCTGCGCCGTTTGCCGATGGGGCGTGGCGGGCACATGGGTCGTTGCAGCCCCTAGCCCAAACACCGGCATATTGACGTAAATCGACTCATAGTTGCCGGGCTGCACCTGATAGGTTTCGTGCCAGATGCCGACGCTGCCCTCTGACCCAAGGGCCCGGTTGAACCGCTGCCATGCCGCGATGTGGGGATCAGACGGGCTGCGAGCAAACTGCTCAAGATCAGCCAGCGATCGCCAATATTGCACCAGGCCGATGCCGCGCCAGTAGAGAAACGGCTCTGCGGCCAAAAAGCCCTTTTCGGGATGCTGATGCAGCGATCGCAGCATTGGCCCCATTGCCATGGCTGTGGGCAGCCACTTTGATACCTCTAAGGCTCGGTTAATCCGCATTCCAATCAAAAACACCACGAACGGCTGATCACTGTGGGCTTTAAATCGACCTGACATGACCTGGCGCACTGTCTTTCTCCTTCTGTTATCGCATATGCAACAAAGTGCATAAGATAAATTAAATGCACTTTGTTGCATATGTCAAGGTGTGTCGTCAGGGAGTCTTGTGGTCAAGGGTTCTATAGTTGATGGGCGTATATTGGGAAAGTTGCATATTGGAATGTTGCGGATCAAGGATTGCTATGGCACTGCCTTACGCTATGCTGGCGCTGCTGTCGGATCAGCCGTCTAGCGGTTATGACTTGGTCAAAACCTTTGAGGAGTCGGTCGGCTTTTTTTGGAAAGCCACCCATCAGCAGGTTTATCGCGAGCTGTCGAAGCTAGAAGATCAGGGCTGGGTGAATGCTGCGGTGGTGCCCCAGTCGGGACGTCCCGATAAGAAGGTCTATCGCATCACGGATTTGGGGCAGCAAGCCCTAACCGATTGGGTGATGCAATCTTGCGAAATGCCGACGCTTAAAGACGAGCTGCTGATCAAGGTGTTTGTGGGGGCGCTGGTGCCTGCGGCGCAGATACAGCAAGAAATCGAGCGCCATCGTCAGCTCCATCAGCAGCGGCTGGCGGTTTATCAGGCGATTGCGGCGAAATTTTTTGCTAACCCAGAGCAGTTGCCTCTGGCGAGGCGGTTTCATTACCTGACCCTGCGGCGCGGCATTCGCTATGAGATCGACTGGATTGGCTGGTGTGACGAAGCCGTGGAGTGCTTAAAATCAGCTGATCTAGCAGAATGAAACGGTATACCGTGAAGGCCTTAGGTCGGCGATCGCCATAGTACACTCGAAGACGTAACGCATGGCGTTGCTGGTGAATGGGATCATGTTAAAGCTATGGAACAACCGTCACTCACCGCGTTTCAGCAGGAGCGTTAGCCATTGCAGTTACTCTTAATTGACGATGACGCTGTATTTCGGCTGGGGCTGCGGCTTTGGCTGAGTCAGTTTGCTGACTGGCAGGTTGTGGTCGACAGCGGTGATGCTCAGGCTGCCTGGACATGGCTGTTGGCGGCCCTAGAGGACGACGCTGAAGATCGCCCTGAGGTCAACCCGATCCTGGTTATTGTGAGTGTGACGCTGGGGCAGGGCAATCTCGACCAAACGGCCGGACTCACCCTCTGTCAGCAGATCAAAGCCCGTTATCCGGCGGTGGCCGTGCTGGTGCTAAGTGAGTTGAGCCAGCCGGTGATGATGGCGGCGGCCCAGCAGGCGGGGGCGAATGGCTATTGCCCCAAGGCGCTGCCAGCGGAGGAGCTGCGGCAGGCGATCGCCCAAGTGGCCAGGGGTGGTTCCTGTTGGCGGTTGCCCGAGGCGATCGCAGATGGCTTAAGGTCAGATGGGGTGAGAATAGGGGGCGATCGCCCGCCCAACCGTCTAGACCCTCAGCCTGCCACGCCGGGAATCTGGGCGATCGCCCGTCGCAACCTGCGGCAGTCGGGGCTGCGTCAAATCAACAGCGCCCTGACGGAAATTACCGCTCAGCTCGACAACCCTGACCTGACGACCTTAGAGCACGCCATTTTGACCGGGCGCAGGCGCGAACTGCGGGCGGCGCGCTGGCTGGTCAACCGCCTGCTGTCGAGCCCTGAGGGGGTCGCAGAACCGTCCACCCATTCGCCTCTAACTTCGCCTAAGGCACCGTCCATGCAGTCGTCCTCTGCCCCTGTGAGCCCAGGGGACGGCTTGAGCCCAGGGGTGACGGCATTGAGCGTTGTGGGGAGCGAGGGCGTCAGTGCGGCTAATGCCCATACGCTGCAATCTGTGCTGTTTGACGCAATTTTGGGCAAGCTCCAAACCAGCTTGCTCAACCGCACCGAGCGCCCGCTCGAAATTGACATTTTGCGCGACGACAAGAAACGCGAGTTGGTCTACATCGTCACCCGCAAGTTTGAAGAGGGGCTGGGGGAACTGCGCTTTTCTCAGGTGCAGCCCGATCAGCTCAACGACAAGCGATCGCCCATTTTGCTCGACTTGTGGCGATCGGCGCTGACCGATTTTTTGGGCAAATACTACACGCTGTCGATCAACCGCTTGGATGTCGAGGTGGTCGGCACTCTGCTTCAGGATGCGGCCCTGGTGCAAACGACGGTGCTCGATCGCATTCCCGGAGTCACCGAGCTGTTGGCCCATCTGCTGTTTCAAACGCCCTTTGTGATCGACGGTGCGGTTTGCCCAGCGGGTAACCCCGCCGCCCTGGCCCGGGCCGAACTGCTGCTCGACAACCTGCTGATTCACATGGCCAATGCGGTGATGCAGCCGTTGCTGAATCGATTTGCCGACGTGGAGGCGATTAAACACAATTTCTATGATCGGCGGCTGATGTCGAGTCGCGAAATCGAGCGGTTTCGCAACGATCTGTCGTGGCACTATCGCCTAGAGCGCCTGATTGGCGAACCCAAAAATATCTTTGAAAGCCAATATTGCCTTTATGCCCTCGACGGCCGCGGCATTCGTCAAACCACCGTGTATGCCCCCCGCAAAGATGAGCTAGAGCAGCTTTCTGGGCTGCAATTGGCGGTGACGCTGGTGCTAGAAACGCGGGATGCGATCGCCCCCCGTTTGCGGTCGGCCCTATCGATCGTCGGCAGCGGCGTGATTTATCTGCTCACCGATGTGATTGGACGGGGCATCGGGCTGGTGGGGCGCGGCATTCTCAAAGGGGTTGGCAGCGCTTGGCAAGACAGCAAGTTTTCCCGCAGCAGCGAGCAGCAAAAATAGTTGGCGATCGAGTAGGCGATCGCAGCGGCATGCCCACCCGTGCAGAAATAACCAAACCAAAAATCATGAGTATTTTCTTATGTCTCAAGAGGGATTGATAGGCAATCTGATATGGTGTGAAAAACTGTTAGTCGAGTAGCCGTCACGGTTTATGCCAAAAGTACTATGCCAAAAGTAGTTTCGATACACTCCTATCGAGGGGGCACGGGTAAATCCAACTTCACGGCAAATCTGGCCACCACGATTGCTATGCAGGGGCATCGAGTCGGTGTGGTGGATACCGATGTACCATCCCCTGGCATTCACAATATTTTTTGCTTAGAGCCAGAGCAAACCCACCACACCCTCAACAGCTATCTTTGGGGTGAGGTGTCCATTGAGCAAGCGGCCTATGACATCAGCTCGAATGTGAAGTTGAGCGGCGACGGCAAGCTGTTTTTGGTGCCCTCTAGCATCAAAGCCGAGGACATTGCCCGAATCTTAAAAGACGGCCATGACGTGAAGCGCATGAACGACGGCTTTCGCAACCTCGTCAAGACGCTACAGCTCGACTATCTGTTTATTGACACCCATCCAGGGCTATCGAAAGAAACGTTTTTGTCGATTGCGATTTCCCACGTTTTGCTGCTGATTTTGCGTCCCGACAAGCAAGACTATCAGGGGACTGCGGTGACGATGGATGTGGCTCGGCAGCTGAAGGTGCGCAAAATGCTGCTGGCGATCAATAAAGCCCACAGCAAACTCAACCTCGATGCGCTGTGCCAGAAGGTGGAAGAGACCTATGGGGAAAAGGTCGCTGGGATTTTTCCCCTATCTGAAGATGTGGTGCAGCTAGCCAGTGAAGGGGTGTTTTGCGTCAACTACCCAGATCATCCTATTAGTCAAGAGTTTCGCAAGGTGGCCCAACAAATCATCGAGGTGTAGATCGAGGTGTAGACTGCCATAGCCGCAGATTTGGCTAGAGATTTACCATTGCCTACTGGCCCGATCGCGGCTGCATCTGGTTGCGATCGCCTGGGAGGGCGAATGTAATCAAAACCCAAGGCTGGGATTGCCGGAAATGCGGCGATCGCCATTGGTAAATAGTTGGTAAACAGTAAGACTACTCCCTAGATGTCCGCTCTATGTCTCACGTTGTTCCTCCGTTTCGTCGCTTGCCTAGGTCTGGCAGTTTGTCGCTGAGGGTGATTTTGATCCTGGCGTTTACTGGACAAATCGTTGGCACCGTTACGCTGGTGGGCTATTTGTCTTTTCGCAATGGGCAAAAGGCCGTCAGTGATTTGGCCAGCCAACTGCGCAGCGAGCTAACGGCACGGATTAAACGCGAGCTGCAAGGTTATTTTGCCACGCCCCACGAAATTAATCGCCTCAATGCCGATGCCTTTGCGCGGGGCGATCTGGATGTGATCAATGCCAGTCGGGGGGAAAGCCAGCTTTATCAGCAGATGGTTGTTGCGCCTACGGTAGCGTTTGTTTACTGCGGCAGCCAGCAAGCCGGTGAGTTTTTTGGGGTGTTGCGATCGCCCCAAGATGGCTCTCTTCAGCTTTCCTACGGCAACCAGTCTAATCAGTTTTTGCGGTCTTACTACAGCCTCAACGTAGCAGGCGATCGCACCTACTTTTTGCGCAGCGCCGATCGGGTCTTTGATGCTCGAAAGCGCCCCTGGTACGAAAAGGCCGTGGCCTCAGAACGGCCGATCTGGACAGATGTTTACATCGCCTTTACCACCGGCTTGCCCAACATCACCGCCGCCACGCCCGTCTACGACCGCACCGGCCGGCGACTGCTAGGGGTATGTGCGACCGATGTAGTCTTGCCCGAAGAGTTTCGGGCGTTTTTGCGCAATCTGTCGATTGGCAAAAATGGGCAGGCCTTTGTGGTCGATCGCCAGGGCAATCTGATCTCTGATTCCACCAATGAGCCCTTGATGATTGGCGAGGGGGAAGACGCGAAATCTTTGCCTGCGCTCAACAGCAAAGATCCCTTGGTGCAGGGAACCGCCCAATATTTGGTCAATCAGTTTGGCAGCTTCCAGTCAATTAAGGACTCTCAGCGGCTCGAATTTCAGCTCGACGGGCAGCGTCAGTTTTTGGAAGTGGTGCCGTTCCAAGACCGATATGGGCTCGATTGGCTGATTGTGGTGGTGGTGCCCGAAAGCGACTTTATGGCGCAAATTAATGCCAACACTGACAACACCATTTTGCTCTGTTTGGTTACCCTCGGGTTGGCGATCGCCGCCGCTATCTTTACCAGTCGCCGCATCGCCCAGCCGATTTTGCGGGTCACCCAGGCCTCAGAAAATATCGCCAGCGGCAACCTCGATCAGCAGGTAGAAGCCAGCGGCATTCTCGAACTCGAAAAGCTCGCCGGGTCGTTTAACAGCATGACCGGCCAGCTTAAGGCTTCGTTTACCACCCTAGAAACCCGCAACAATTCGCTGCGCCAGAGTCAGATGCGCAACCAGGCGCTGTTTGACGCCATCCCCGACCTGATTATGGAAATCAGCGCCGAGGGGATTTATCTCGATATCGTTGAAGCCAAAACCAGCACGGCGCTGCTGTCTAACCCCCGCAGCCGCATCGTCGGGCAGCACGTGTCGGATGTGCTGCCTGACGATGCGGCCCAACTCTATCTCGGTGCGATTCGCCAAGCCCTGGCCACGGGCGAAACCCAAACGCTAAAGTACGGCATCCGCATTCGCGATCGCCTCAAAACCTACGAAGCGCGAGTGGTGGCCAACGGTGAAGCCAAAGCCCTGTTTATCGTCCGCGACATCACCAAGGCCAAGCTGGCCGAAGACGCCCTGCGAGAAAGTGAAGCCACCAATCGCGCCCTGATTGCGGCCATTCCCGATTTGCTGATTCGGGTGGGGCGCGACGGCACCTACCTGACCATTGCCGGGCAAGAGCGCTTTGTGATTCACGATCCAGACAATTTCATCCCAGGGCTGGATGTGGTTCATTCGCTGCCGCCCGATCTGGCCCAACGGCGCTTAGACGCCATTCAGCAAGCCTTGCAGACCGATCAGATGCAGATGTATGAGCATCAGTTGCTGATTGACGGGGTGCGGCGAGATGAAGAAATCCGCGTGGTCAAAATCAATGACGCCCAAGCCCTGATCATGGTGCGCGACATTACCGAGCGCAAGCAGGTCGAAGAAACCCTGCGCATTACCGAAGAAAACTATCGCAGCATTTTTGAAAACGCCCTCGAAGGTATTTTCCAATCGACCCCAGACGGGCATTTTATTAAGGTGAACCCAGCGATGGCGAGGATCTATGGCTATGATTCGCCCGCTGAGCTATTAGAACAGGTGACGCAGATTGCCACGCAGATTTATGTCAATGCCAACCATCGCGAGGAATTTAAACGCCTGATGGACGAGCATGGCGAGGTGCGGGCGTTTGAATATCAGGTGCGGCGCAAAGACAATCGCATCATCTGGATTGAAGAAAACACCAGGGCCGTGCGCGACTCTGACGGCAACATCATGTATTACGAAGGCTTGCTGGAAGATATTACCCTGCGCAAGCAGTTAGAAGCAGACTTAAAACGTCAGGTGTATGAGCTGCAAATCGAAATTGATCAGCAAAAGCGGCAGCATGAAGTGGCCATGATTACCGAAAGTGGTTACTTCCAAGAGTTGCAGGAAGAAATTGCCCAGGTCGATTTAGATGAGTTTTGGCGCTAGGGCGATCGCCCATCCGTTCGACAGGGTTCGACGTTGACCGTCCGGAGTTTGGATTTTAGATTTTGGATGTTTTGAGCATAACCAGCCGCCGCAGGGTGAATAAACCCACCTTGGGGGGTTCGGTTCTACTGACCGTCAGATGCTAAAGCCGTTGTTACAGTAATAAGTAATCCAAGAAGTAATCAACTTTAACTAATCAGCAAGCAACGGCTGTCTCAGTTAGCTAAGCGAGGTTCGTACTGTGAATAACCAAACCGATCGCATTTCAGAATTTTTTGGCGGAGATGGCGAAACCAAGAACATGCTGTGGCAGTATGTTCAGTCGATGAGCCCAGAGACAGTCGCGCAGCTCTCCAAGCCCGGCTCTCGGGAAGTCTTTCAGGTGATTGAGCGGAATATCATTGGGCTGCTCGGTGCCCTGCCCTCAGAACACTTTGATGTATCGATCACCACGAGCCGTGAGCAACTGGGGCAACTGTTGGCCTCCGCCATGATGAGCGGTTACTTTTTGCGCAATGCCGAGCAGCGGATGTACTTTGAGCATTCGTTTCGCGGGGTAGAGGCGATCGCCTCTGACGCAGAATCGGCTTAGCTGGCAACTTAGCCCTGGTTTGCACAACTAGCGCTTTGTGAGTGGGGGGTTGGAATGGGATAATCCAACAGCAAACCTGGCCACAGAACAATTGGCCAACAGAGCAATCGGCAAATCGGTGTCTAAGGCAAAAGATCGGTCGTTAATATGGGATGCGGACTCGACGGGTTGGAAAACCGAACCGTCGAGTTTTATTGTGTTAGCCCACCGGCAAGAACTGCGGCGATCGCTGCTCGACTGGTATGCCCAGCACGGCCGCGACCTGCCCTGGCGGCGCAGCCGTGACCTCTATGCCATCTGGGTGTCAGAAATCATGCTGCAGCAGACCCAGGTGAAAACGGTGATGCCCTACTATCAGCGTTGGCTGGCCACGTTCCCCACGATTGAAGCGCTGGCCGCTGCCGACCAGCAGGCTGTGCTCAAAGTATGGCAAGGCTTGGGCTACTATGCCCGGGCCCGCAATCTGCACCGAGCCGCCCAGGTGGTGGTGCAGGAGTACGGTGGGCACATCCCGACCACCCTCGACGGCATCACCCAACTGCCCGGCATTGGTCGCACTACGGCCGGGGGCATCCTCAGCGCGGCGCTCAACCAAGCCCTGCCGATTTTAGATGGCAACGTCAAGCGCGTTTTAGCTCGACTAGCGGCGATCCCAGTGCCCCCAAATCGGGCGATCGCCCATCTGTGGTCTCTATCCGAACAATTACTAGACCTAGAGCAGCCGCGCGACTTTAACCAAGCCGTGATGGATTTAGGAGCCACGGTTTGTTTGCCCAAGAAACCGGCTTGTTTGATCTGCCCTTGGACGGCATACTGTCAGGCATACCAATTAAACAAGCAAGACGAGCTACCCGTGACGGATCAAAAAAATCCAGTGCCCCACAAGCAGATTGGGGTTGCCGTTATTTGGAACGACCAGCGCCAAATTTTGATCGATCGCCGCCGCCAAGAAGGACTCCTCGGCGGGCTATGGGAGTTTCCCGGTGGCAAGATTGAGCCGGGTGAAACCGTAGAAGAGTGCATCAAACGCGAAATTCGCGAAGAGTTGGGGATTGAAATTAGCGTGGGCGATCGCCTCATCGCCATCGATCACGCCTATTCCCACTTTCGCGTCACCCTCAACGTCCACCACTGCCAGTATCTCAGCGGCGACCCGCAGCCACTTGAATGCGATGAAGTCCGCTGGGTCGGGGTGCAAGAACTCGAACAATACCCCTTTCCTGCGGCCAATGTCCAAATTATTAACGCCTTACGCAACTCATCCCCACCCTGAAGCGTTGGTGTGAAGCCTTGCAATAGCGTGTTAGCTCTAAAGCCGCTTAATGGCAAAACGCGGCGGTGGCAGATGACCTTGAACAAACCAGAAACGGCTTTCATCTGTCCGCTGATGTGATGCATTAGTCCTTGCTTACTAAGAGCGTGAAGCTACTCTGATAACCATAGCCACCTTACGAGCTAGCCATCTGTCTCTTGCCATGACCAAGTAGGTTTGCCATACTTTCGGTAAAACAAAAACTCTCGGTCTACTAATTGAATCTTTTGTGTACTGGGATTGTAAGAGAGAACAAGTGGTGAAATGCTCCTAGCCGCTTGAAGTTTATCAATTTTATTCAATGCGGCAGATAAATCCGAAAGTCTAACTCGTGGTTCATACATCTGAATTCGTGTTAGAAGTTCTGCTCTGCTAATTCCATCACGCAAATCCTGACTTGACGCTTCTACGCATACTCGAACAATTCTTTGATAAACTTTGAGTTCACTGTCTCCTGAGTCTCGAAGTCCTCGGCTTACAACATCATCAAATAGGCGATAACGAACTGCCTCTTCACCACAAATATTATTTCTAGCTCTTACCAGTGCATCTCGGTTATCAAGAACTTGTGATCTCCAGCCACTCTCGTAGATTCCTGATTCATAACAATATTTTTCTGCAATGCGTTGTAGTAAACCAACATTTTGATTAGC
>DATNOW010000269.1:0-4464 GCA_036703515.1 Chroococcidiopsis sp. | reverse complement strand
AATCCGGCTCCCATAGCGGCGGCAAACGCAATCAAAATAAAGCATGGCAGTGTCAAAATGCGCCAGCTTGGGATAAAGTTGTACCAAGCCATAAGCCCAATTAAAATCGTGGCTGAGATCATAAAATCGACAAAGCTAACGATTACGGCACTAGCGGGCACAATCAGGCGCGGAAAATAGACTTTAGAAATCAAATTATTGTTGGTAATTAAACTGTTGCTGCATTCAGATAGAGAATTGGCAAAAAATTGCCACGGCAGCATCGCAGAGAACACCAAAATCGGATATGGCACCCCATTAGAAGGCAGTTTAGCCACTTGCCCAAACACCACGGTAAAGACAATCATGGTCAAAAACGGGCGAATGATTGCCCAGGCAATGCCAATGCTGGTTTGCTTATAGCGGACTAAAATATCGCGCCAGGCCAAAAAATAAAACAGCTCACGATAGCGCCACAAATCTTGCCAATACTGCCGCTTGGCTCGGCCTGCTGCAATCACTAGTTCTGAAGGGAAGCCACTCATAGGGTCTATCACTTAATCGGATAGCTCTACTGTCTGCGCCTGTGGATTGCGATCGCGTATATGCAACTGTTTGACTTTCAGCGGTTTAATCGAGACTGTATGACTTTTGGGGGCGATGCGGATTCAACTCGCAATCTAGGGAATAGTGAACTATAAGGTTCAAGAATGCAGTTCAACCAACCTGCTACAGCTTAGTTTTGTAGCGTTTTGCTGCTCCTATCAACTCCGCGATCGCAACAAGTACTCGTTTTCAGATTGCCTGTAATTTTTCAGAGTGTCTAGCCAGGGATTCCTCTACCGCTGCATACGCCTAGTATCTCTTCATTTCCCTTACTGATCTATTTTTAATCATGGCGCGCTCGAATCGTTCAAAGTATCCAGCGATCGCATGTTTCAGTTTTGCTTTTAGTTTTGCATTGAATATGGCGATGAATGTGGCGGTGAATATGGCCATAAATATGGCGATCGCCCCTGCTGCCCTAGCCCAAACCCCAGTGCAGGCCGGTGCGCTTCACCCTGTGCCACCCCCTATCGGAGCCAACCCTGCCCTACCAAATAGTGACCTCCCCACCCGCGGCATGTCTGAGGCTTACACCTTATCCAGGGGCGATCGGATTAACGTCGTCATCGCCAATGTCCCTGAATATAGCGGGACTTATCAGGTTTTGGTTGATGGCACCGTCGATCTGCCGGTCTTGGGTAACGTCGATGTGCAGCGCATGACCTTGGCTGAAGCTTCGGCTGCGATCGCTCAACAGTATGCCCGCGCAGAAATTTTAGTCCAGCCCCTTGTCAATGTGATTTTGGCAGAAGCCAATACTGTAGAAATTACCGTTACCGGAGAAGTTAACCGTCCTGGGGCTTACGCCATGACTCTGAGCAATGGCGAGTTGCCTACTTTAGTAGAAGCCATTGAGCAAGCCGGTGGCATTACCCAGCAGGCCAACTTGCAGCAAGTCCAAATCCGGCGACCCCAACGAACCGGGGAAACTCGCGTCATGGAGGTTAGTTTATGGAAGCTTTTGAGTGAAGGCGATATTAACCAAAATATTACCTTGCGAGATGGCGATATGATTGCGCTGACTCCTGCACCCGCAATGGATATAGCGACGGCAGAGGTTATGGGAAATGCAAATTTTTCAGCCAGCACTGTGCAGATCAATTTAGTGGGTGAAGTCCGGCAGCCTGGTTTGTTGGCCGTGCCGCCCAACACTTCATTGAATGAGGCTGTGCTGATGGCCGGAGGTTTTAACAATCGGGCGCGACGGGGCTCTGTTGAGCTTTTGCAAATGCATCCCAACGGTACTGTATCTAGACAGCGGATCAGCATCAATTTTTCCGATGATGTGAATGATGCGACCAATCCAATATTACGCGATCGCGATGTTGTGATTGTGGGGCGATCGGCGTTTGCCCGCGTGTCTGACACGCTCGGAACCCTTTTAAGCCCGATTGGTGGAGCTTTTTCGCTGTTTAACCTGTTTAGCCCGTTTTTTGCGCCTTCTTCTAGTCCTTAGCTAAACTGCCTGACCAAATTCTCTTAACCCGATTCCCTAGCCCGACTCCTTCAGCCATGACCGCTACGCCCTCCCTCCCCTCCCCAATTGTGATCAGCAAGACGTCTTCACCAGAGCCCGCGAAGCTGTCGTCCGATGAAACGGATGTGACCAGTGAAGATGCGTGGAGTCTCCCTCGCCTCGTTGGGATGGTTCGCCGCAAGGCCATGGTGATTGGCATTTTGGCGATCGCCATCAGCACCTACATGGGGTTTCGCACCACCCAGCAAATTCCCGAATACCAAAGCAGTTTTGATCTTTTGGTTGAGCCCGTTCAAAAGGAGCAGGAATTAGCGCAGCTAACCGATAGCAGTAATACCTCCACCAGTACCAGCGAATTAGACTATTCCACTCAAATTGAGGTCT
The DNA here is from genome assembly GCA_036703515.1 of Chroococcidiopsis sp. Classification (GTDB taxonomy): domain Bacteria; phylum Cyanobacteriota; class Cyanobacteriia; order Elainellales; family Elainellaceae; genus DATNOW01. The sequence goes on along the minus strand of DATNOW010000269.1, from coordinate 2,018 downwards.
TACTGAGTCCTCAAACTCTACGGCCTATTATTGAAAGCGTTCGTGAACAATATCCAGATATATCCTATGAATCTGTAATTGGGCACCTTTCTGTCGCTCAACTGGGGGAAACCAAAATCATTCAGGTTTCCTACTATGAAACAGATGCTAACAAAGTAAAACTAGTCTTAGAAAAGATTGCTCAAGGCTATTTAAAGTATAGTTTAGAATCTCAGCAGGCTCAGCTGCGACAAGGTTTGGGCTTTGTAGAAGAACAGCTGCCGCAAATTCGTCAGCGTGTTAATACACTGCAAGAACAGCTGCAAACTCTACGCCAAGAATATAACTTCGTTGATCCCACTAGCTATTCTGAACAGCTGCTGACCCAGCTTGGGGCAACACGACAGCAGCGCCAGGCGCTTCGCGCTGATTTAGCAGCATTGCAAACCCAATATAAAATTTTGCGCGATCAAATTGAGGTTAACGACACCCTCAATCAATCAGAAACGTATCAAGCTCTCCTAGAACAATTCCAGGTTTTAGAACAGCAAATTGCGATCGAATCAGCCCGATTCGGCCCCAGAGATCCAAAAATTCAGCTCCTTCAGCGGCAGCAAGATAATTTGCGTCCCTTATTAGAGCAAGAAGCACAGCGGGTTTTAGACAACCAGCTAGCCGCAGTGGGCAATCAAATCCAAATCCTCACGTCTCGCGATCAGGCGATCGCCGTTACTGAAACTCAGCTCAACCAGCGCTTTCAACAAATGCCCACGGTATCGCGCAATTTCACAGAGTTACAGCGCGAGCTCGATGTGGCCACCGAGAGCTTAACCCGCTTTTTAGAAACCCAAGATCGGCTAGAAGTTCAAGCCGCTCAAAAAGAAGTTCCTTGGCAGCTGATTGCAGAACCCAAGCAGCCCGAACGAAAACCCTCTACCAGCCTCTACAAAGGCTTAATGACAGGTGCAATGATGGGTATTGTGATGGGTTTAATTGCAGCGTATCTGCTCGAAAAACTAGAAAATACCTACTACACCACAGCCGAATTGCAGAAAAATGCCAAGCTCCCACTCATTGGCATTATTCCGTATCACGTTGATTTGGTCGATGCACTCCCTCATTTGCATATTGTTGATTTAAGACAGCAGATTGATGAAACCAGTCATTCCGTCAAAGAGGATTTAGTCTACCTCAAAAGTCACGTTAAATATATGCTGTCTAAATCGGCTCAGTCTACTACCGCGTGCGATTTACCTCCCAAGCCTGAAACCCTAAACCCTGCGCCTGCCCAACCAAACGCTTCTAACTACTGGCTGAACGGTGAAGACGCCTATGATTTTGTCGACACCTTTCGCGCACTCTGTGCCAATTTATATGCATTAGAGCCAGTGCCGCGATCGCTTGTAGTCAGTTCTGCCCTGCCCGCTGAAGGTAGAACAACTGTCGCGGTACATCTCGTCCAAGCGGCAGCTGCGATGGGGAAAAAAGTTTTGTTGGTTGATGCCCACTTGCGCCGGGGTGGAACGCAGATTCACTCCCTCCTAGATTTGCAAAATAAGCTTGGTCTCAGTCACTTTTTAATGGATACAGCAAGCTTAAATCAAGTGATCCAAAGATTGTCTTGGGAATCTGGTTTGTTTGCCATAACGGCTGGAGAAATGCCCCCTGATCCCACGCGATTACTCTCATCAAAGCAAATGTATGAGTCAATGGATCGCCTGCACAAAGTTTTTGATTTGGTTGTATACGACATGCCGCCACTGATGGGTTTAGCAGACGTTAGCTTGTTAGCCTCCCATACTGATGGCGTGGTGATTGTAGCTAGCTTAGGCAAACGGGGAGGAGCTAGTGCTCTCAAGCAAATGTTGTCTCGCCTCAACCAAGCTAATCTGCCAATCTTGGGTATTGTAGCTAACAAGTCTAAGGATCACTCTGTCAATCTATACAGTTAAAATATCATGGATTTTCTGGATAGTTTTTACTACATGAATATAATTTCATGAAATTATCTAGACAAATATTTGAAAATCGATTTTGAG
>DATNOW010000268.1:0-2572 GCA_036703515.1 Chroococcidiopsis sp. | reverse complement strand
CATATGCTGAATATTGCCTCTACTCCTGAACTGGTGATTGGGCTCACCTGCTATGCCCTGGGGGCGATCGCCTACATTTTGGTGCTCACCCGCGTCAAGCTTAGTATTGCGGCCCCTGCAGTCGCGCTTAGCTATATCTTTCCAGTGCTGATTGGCTACTTTGTCTTCCGCGAATCGATTCCGCCAATTCGCCTGGTGGGGCTGGGGCTGATTATCAGCGGCGTGGTTTTACTGATTCGCCAGCCATAACTTGGCGAAAAGCACGTTCACAAAAAGAACGGATAAAAAATTCGAGACCCGCGCTGAGCGTGAGTCTCGAATCAAAATTTTGGTTAACGTGAGAGATGAGCCTGTTAAAAGCCCCTAGGATTTGCCCGGTGAACGCCAGGCCTCGGTCATACGACCAAAGTTGGTGGTGAACTCATCCCAGCCCAGCTTGCTGCCAGGGTTCTCTTCGTCCCACGAGGCGGAAAGCACACCGTAGCTTAGACCCAACACGCCCAGACCAAAAAAGCCAAGGCTAACCCAGACTACAGCCCAGGTCGGTAGGTCAAACCCGCTTTGGGTGACTAAAAAATAGCTGACAAAAAAAGTAGACATCCCAAAAGTTGAGGGAATGCCCGAAAAAATCGCCATTCGCTTCAGCATTCGCCGGCTGACAACCTCTGGGATTGTCGTTGACTCTCGCCGGGCTTTAGAAGGAGGCGATTTGCTGATTTTCTGGGGTGGGGGCGCAGGAGCCTTGGCTTCCTTGGATTCCTTAGATGACTGCGACTTGCGCCCTTTGGTCGGCTCAAACGGCAGGCGATCGCGCCCCGATGCTGTCTTGGACGAATCGGACGAAGACCCTGACGGCATGACCTTGCTCTACCCGCGAATGCCTAAACGTCCGATCAGCGCCCGATAGCGTTCTTGATCGTTTTTCAGGATATAGGCGAGCAAGCGCTTGCGCTGCCCAATCATTTTCAGCAGTCCACGTCGAGAGGCGTGATCTTTTTTGTTGCCCTTGAGGTGAGCACTCAGTTTGTTAATGCGTTCGGTCAGCATTGCGACTTGCACATCGACCGATCCGGTATCAGTTTCGTGGATCTGGTAGTCAGTAATGATTTCTTGCTTGCGCTCTTGCAGCAGTGCCATGGGGATTCCGTGAACTGTTCTTAACGATACAATCACTGATCATATCACAGTCACCCCAGTCCAGGCATGACAGTTTAAACCAGTTAAACTAGCGAACCGGGGAACGGAATGCTTGGTTTTAGGGGGTAAGTTCTCTAAAGCTAGCGATTGTGCGCTGTAGCTCTTCTTTGTTGCTGTTGTAATTGTCAGGTAACGTCCACGCCAGGATCTGATTGAAGCGATCGCCTGTCTCTACCGTGGTGTGGACATACAGCACGTTGATGTCTTTGAGGGTGCCGCGAATTTCGTACTGCACCGCAGGATAGTCGCCCACGCGGGTGACAGCGGTTGGCCCAGTCACCTCGGCGTTGCTGAGGTTTTCGACCACAATGCTGCGGGTAATTTCCGAATGGCGCACGAGGTTCATATCGGTGGGCAGATCGGCTTTGGCTTCTGAAAGCACGATCAGATACAGCTCTTTGTCGAGATTCGCAGCTTGGAGCTGAGCCTGGTCATTGAGCTGGCGATCCTCTTTCCAGCCCTCGGGTACGGTAATTTGCATATCCCCATCGGGGCTGACAACAGCCGTTCCGGCGATGGACTCAGTCGGGGTGGGAGAGGGGGAAGGCGACGTCTCAACAGCCGACGGAGGGGTGGCGCTGGGGCTCTCGGCCACCGTTGACGGAGTTTGCCCACAACTGCCGATCATCAGCATTGTGACCAGCATTGCAGCGGAAGGCAGCGTCTTCTGAAGGTAGAGATACATGGGGTTAATCAAAGTAGGTAAGGAGAGGGGGCGGGTTGGCAAGGGAGAGAGGGGGCGGGTAGACAGCAAAAAGGACGGTCATGACCGTCCCTTTTGCCAAACTATAATGGCTCAGATAGCGCTGTTAGGGCAACGCAATCGAAAACGAGATCTAGGCGATCGATGCCATTTTGACATCGCTGGTTGCCAAAAGCTCTTGCAACTCTTCGGCATCCACTGTTTCACGTTCAATCAACATTTGAGCCAGGGTATCCAAGACGTGACGGTTCTCTAGCAAGACCGACTTGGCCCGACGGTAAGCCTGATCGACGAGGTTGCGCACTTCGTCATCAATAGCAGCAGCGGTTTCTTCTGAGAAATCACGTTCAGCAGCGATATCGCGCCCCAAGAACATGTTGCCCTGCTGACGACCTAAGGCCACTGGCCCGAGGCGATCGCTCATGCCAAACCGAGTGACCATCTGGCGGGCGACGCGGGCCACCTGCTGAAGGTCGTTGGATGCACCTGTGGTGACTTCATCTTCACCGAAGATCACCTCTTCAGCGATCCGGCCACCCAGCGCCACCGACATCTGGTTTTGCAGGTAGGAGCGTGAGTACAGCCCCGAATCCATCCGATCTTCGCTGGGAGTAAACCAGGTCAAGCCACCAGCGCGACCGCGGGGAATGATGCTGATCTTTTGCACGGGAT
>DATNOW010000267.1:0-2654 GCA_036703515.1 Chroococcidiopsis sp. | reverse complement strand
CCCGCGGCACCAAAATCACCTTCAGCGGCAGGCTGGGGACAATTTTTTCAGGATAGTGCTGATGCAACAGGATGAATGGCTTATCTTCACTGGCCCGATCGGTATTGTGGATCAGGGGTAAAAGGTGCGGTAGGCGGTGATTGTCGGGTTTGAGCTTGGCCGAATTGTAGAGACTGTAGGCGCGAGGTTCGGGTTCGGTGGCCAGCAGGCAGTAGTCGTCGCTGACATAGGTTAGGTCGGAATCAAGGCAGGTGAGGGCGGTGGTAGACTTCCCCGACCCGCCTTTGCCCACGAGTAGTGCCGCGGCTGTTGGCGTGCCCACTGCTGCCGCATGAATGTAGCGTAGCCCCTGACTGCCCAGCCACCAGTGCAGAATAATGCGGAGGGGGGCTGCCGTTTCCCAAAATGGAATGTTGGCGGCATCCCGTACCCAAAACACGGCCTGGCTAGTGTCGATATGCCACATGCTCAAGGCATCAAAGGCCATGTTAAAGGCAATCCGCATATGCTCTTGGCTGTAGCCCAAGATTTCGCCATGGGAGCCGTAGGCATAGGGGTCATCCCGCCAGGGTGGCGACGGCGACATGATCTGGGTCGAAGTGCTGTCCCAAAGGGAGATGGTGAAGTCGGGCTGGGCGACGGGGGGAATGGCCAGGTGGGCGATCGCAGGCGTCATCGCTGGAATCAGGGCCGAGCCAGCAAACCGCAGCCGAATGGTGTAGCTGCCAATGCCATAGTCTTGGACTTGGACGCCGCCGACGGTAGCAGCGGCCAACTCAAAGGCTTGCTGCTGAGCCTGGAAATAGGCGATCGCGTCGGCATCATCCTTCTCCGTCGTTGGAAAGGGCTGTTGGTCAACAAGCATAGTATTGTGTGTCCTTCGTCGAGCTGGGCAGGGTTAGGTTTAGGCCTGTGCAACAGCCCCTGCTTTTTGGTTGGGCCAACCCGTTTCATCGACGTCGTGGATGGGGTCAAGCGCCAGTAAATCCTGCATGTCGGCATACTTGTAGAGCACAGGCTGTTCAAAGCTGGCCCCGTCATCGGCGATCGCCGCGGGCGCAACAAACCCAGTGGCAATAGTCGTAGGGACAATTAATTCTTCTGTTTGGAGTTCGTTGACCAGTTGCTCGACGGCTGATAAAACATCCACTGCAGCGGGATATTTTTGACTTAACACGGTGACAATATCTGTGACATTGGCCCCTGCTTCAATTAAGGTCCAGATCTCTGATCCGCAGGGGTTGAGATTGTAATAAAGCCCTTTATACAAGTTAATGATGACCGATTCGCCATCGATTGTTTCACTCACAACATCGGGCTGATTAATGCTGAAATACGTTGCAGATGACATAGCTTTTAATCCATACACTACAGTGGTTAGCTGAGAGACCCTCTTTCGTAGGAGTGCTACAGCGGCAGGCATCGCCGGAGAAATGCAATGACGCTATTGCTCCACCCCATGACCCATCTAGTGATTAATTGAACGCCTAATGAATGCCGAATGAACGCCCAGTTGCAATTTGGTGAAAGCTGGTTTCTGATGAAGATTTGTTGCTCCTCTTTGCATCACAGATGAAGCGTTCTAGTATGCGGCAGCCGATGCAGACCCTAAACAGATTTGTTTAACGTTTTATCCAGAGCGTAATTACCTCTCCTTAACGAGAGCTTAATCTAGGACCTTCTGTTTTTTGGTTTATTGCAGTCTTTCTTTATCAGGACTTTTCAGGGGAGACTGAATTTATGAGCAGCGGATAAAGCTATTTTTCGCGCCCATTTGCTGTCAATCCTTGGCTGGTCTGCCCCAATTGATCTGTTAAACAGATCGGTAGTTTGCAAGACATCCCGCTTGACTTATGGGAAACTCTCAAAATAGAGAATCAAAGCCAAATTTCAAGATCGTCGTTGACCATGCCCTATATTCAAATTCGTGGTGTAGACCACTACTACGAATGGATTTGCCAATCTGACCGCACCGCTGAGTCCGCCAAGCCCGTCCTGGTATTTCTGCACGGCTGGGCCGGGTCGGCCCGCTACTGGGAATCAACGGCCCGCGCCCTCACCGACCAGTTTGACTGTCTGCTTTATGATCTGCGCGGCTTTGGGCGATCGCACCTGCCTAACCCGATTCCCGATGAGGTGGCAGCCCTCGGCTATGAGCTAGAAAGCTACGCTGACGATCTGGCCCTGCTGCTCGATGCCCTGGGCTTAAAACGGGTGTATCTCAATGCCCACTCGACCGGCGCATCGATTGCCACCCATTTTCTCGACCTGTATGGCGATCGCGTCGAGCGGGCTATTCTCACCTGCAACGGCATTTTTGAATACGACAAGGCGGCCTTCGACGCCTTCCACAAGTTTGGTGGATACGTGGTCAAGTTTCGTCCGATGTGGCTGAAATACATTCCCTTCGCCAATCGCATCTTCATGGCCCGGTTTCTGCACCGTTCGCTGCCCGACGCCCTGAGCTTTGCCTTTTTAGAGGACTTTTTGTTAGCCGATTATGAAGCGGCTCTCAACACAATCTTCACCTGCGTTAGCAAAAAGGCCGTGGAGGTGATGCCCCAAAAATTTGCTCAGGTGACGGTGCCGACGCTGCTGATCTCGGGGCAATATGACCAAATTATTCCGGCCACCATGGGTGAACAGGCCGCTAA
>DATNOW010000266.1:0-4285 GCA_036703515.1 Chroococcidiopsis sp. | reverse complement strand
TGGGGCCGTGCTTGGAGACGCGCTCACGGGTGCAGCGCCCACGGGTGCAGCGCTCAGGGCGGCGGGCAGCATCTGTTTATAAAACTTGCGGTAATAGTCTTCCATTTGGGTGAGCAGGTGTTCTCCGAGGCGATAGAGCCGGTGATAGAGCTTGACCTTTTGCTCAGAGGTAAACGTGCTGTCAGACAGGGTGGGGGAAAGGGCGGGTTGGGGCACGGCCGGCGTGAGGCCGCTGTCTATTTCTAACTCTTGCAGCAGCGCTTCTAGGACGCTCCAGGGCCGATCGACAAAGTGATATTGAATGCCGACAGGTAAAATCACCACTCGCTCAGAGCGGCCGGCCTTTTTGAGGTCGTCGATCGCCCAAAAGCCAAACTGGGCAATGCCAGGCTCGATTGGGCTAACGATTTCGTTGTGCCCGTTGGTTGCGCCTTCGGGGGCGGCGGCTAGGGGAAACTGCCCATCGACAAACAGTTGGCGGATGGAGCGCAACCCTGGGATATCGACCTTGCCCCGCCGAATGGGGGTGCCGCCCAGCTTGGTGTAAAGCCAGCCCACGGCGCTACCGGCCCACAGCGGAATGCCCCGGTCGTAGATGAAGTGCATGTGGGGGATTGCGGGAAACGGTACGCCCATAGCCTTGGCGGTTTTGGGTAGCTCTCGCCACAGCAGATGGGCCAGGCAGTAGGGGTCGTTGGTGCTGGGATGGCGGAAGGCTAGCATCAAGCGGATTTCGCCCGCTTGAAACTGGCGGTAAAGCTCGACTAGCTGCTCGGTGTTGGTGGCTTCGATCTGGCTGAGCTTGGCACTGCGCCGCACCCACCACGGCAAGAGCGATCGCACCACGCGGGTAACGAAGGGGCTGTAGTCTGGCGCAATAAATTCAAGGGGTGGCTGGGCTTCGGTAACCATAAAAGCGTTTTTGCAGGTCAATTGCTAAAAGGATGTTTGAAAAGTATTACCGATTTCCCGTAGGGGCGTGGCATTTGGCAAGAACGCTCTCGGACACACCGAAAAATAATCGTCCAAATGCCGCGCCCTTACATCTTGATGGTGATCAACAACGTTTCAAACATTTCTTTAACATTCCCTAAGTCATTTCCCAAAGACCGATTTTTAAGTGTCAACGATATCAATAGATTATTTTGCATCTGCGAATTTTTGTCCGCGAATCTTGTGCCTGTGAATTTCTGCCTGTGAATTTCTGCCTGCGAATCTTGTGACCGTCAGTGAGTGCCATGGGCTTCGGCGGGCGATGCGGCGGGAAACCGGGTCAGTGGGCAGTGGCAGGCATCTTGCTCTAGCCACAGCGAGCCAACCTGATGGAGCGCCGCCATCACGGGCTGGATGGCGCGCCCTTTGGCGGTGAGAGAATATTCGACATGGGGTGGAATTTCGGCATAGACCTGACGGTGGACTAACCCGTAGGCTTCGAGTTCGCGCAGGCGGACGGTGAGGGTTTTGGTGCTGATGCCCGCTAAGGCGTCGAGCAACTCGTGGGTGCGGCGATCGCCCGCAAACAGCTCGCGCAATAGCAAGATTGACCACTTGTTGCCAATCCGATCGAGGGTGAACTGGATTGGGCACTGGCTGTCAACGCAAGCGGGGGTAGGGTTCATTTGATCCATGATCTGTGATCCATGATCCGAACGGTGATCCACAATCCTAACGGTTCATCTCTCCATTAAGGGGTTTGCAAATGAGTCATTCGGGTAGATTTAAGATTTTCTCCATAAAACCCAGATTCCTTGCGGCGCTCTAATCGTTTACCTGCGGTAACTATGGCGCAGGAAAGTGAGTATCTTGTCAGCCCAAGAGGGATCGCTAGGATGCAGATATGAGGGGTCACAAACCAACCTGCAATCGTCCCCTCAGCTCTCTCGGAATCTGGAGGTTGATTCTAATGATTCGATTGCTCGTCGGCATTCTGGTGTTTGTGATTAATACGGTGTATCGCGATCGCCCTATCCCCCGGTTTTATGTGTTAGAAACCGTCGCACGAGTACCTTATTTCTCTTATCTTTCGGTCTTGCACCTGTATGAAACAGTTGGGCTATGGCGCAAGGCTGACTGGCTAAAAGTTCACTTTGCCGAATCGTGGAATGAACTTCATCACTTGCTGATCATGGAAGAGTTGGGCGGTGCCAATCAGTGGGCGGATCGCTTTTTAGCCCGCCATGTGGCCCTACTCTACTACTGGATTATTGTGCTGCTCTATTTCGTTGCTCCGGGTTCGGCCTATCACTTCATGGAATTGGTAGAAGGTCATGCTTATCGCACCTACGACAAATATCTCAAAGAAAATGCAGACTATCTCAAGTCGCAGCCCGCTACGCCTGTGGCTGTCCGATACTATCGCGATGGCGACCTCTATATGTTTGATGAATTTCAAACCGCCCATGCCCCTGCCGATCGTCGTCCTGCGGTAGACACCCTCTACGATGTCTTTGTTAACATCCGCGATGACGAAGCCGAGCATGTCAAAACGATGGTGGCCTGCCAGCGCCCCGACGCCCAAGCTGCCTTCAAGAGCCCCCATACGGCAGGGTTGGAAGAGGCGATCGCCCCATCCAGCGACGACCAAGCGGCTCTGGTGCACTAACGTTGGTACACTCATGTCTCCGCCTAGCTTCCCGGTACAGGTGTGTAACGTATAGGTGTGCGACTCGCCTCATTTTGGAATCCGCTTAGAGTTATGGGAGCTGTAGGAACACAGCCGTTAACGCATTCTAAGTGTCAATAAAGCAACCGATGGATTATTGCCAAACTGCCCGACGATGGTGGGTAAGCGGTAATAATCCATTTTCCTATTCAGGTTCATTGTCTGAGCCCGTCCATATTCGCTATCCAGAGATGTCACGGATGCTGGGGCAGGTTTGACGAGAGTTCTTGCACTGGTCGTTCTTGCACTAGTTGTTCTTGCACTGTGGGCAGACTGGTCTGGGGCTTGACCTGGCGATCGAGCCAGTTCACCAGATCGGCCATCACTTCAGCCGTGCAGGTGTCGATGTGCAAGTCGTGGCAGCCGCCTAGATAGTAGCGATAGTCTTTGTCGGCACTGCCCGCCTGGGCCATCAAAAAGCGGCTGCAATCGGGCAGCGCGACGATATCATCACTGCCGTGCAGCGTCAGCAGAGGCATTTGCAGTTGACCGATGTGGGCCTGCACCCACGCCGAGGTTTTGAGAAATTCCGTCGCTAGACGGGCGGTGCCTTTGGTATGGCGCAGCGGGTTGGTGTTATAGGCTTCAACAATGGCTGGGTCATGGGAGCAGGCATTGCGGGGAATGCCGGTGTTGAGGGCAAATCGCGGCCACACCCACGACATCATTTGCCCGATCGCGATCCGAATCGGCGGCACCCCGGCCGCCTGAAAGATAGGAGCCATAGTAATGATGCCATTCAGCATCTCGCCGTGGTGCAGAGCATAGTCGAGCAACACAATCGCCCCCAGACTATGCCCCATACAAAACCGGGGCAGCCCTGGATTTTGGGCCGCAATCTGTTGCCAAAAGCTGTGCAGGTCGTTGCGATAGTCATCCCAGCGATCGATATAGCCCCGTTGGCCAGGCGATCGCCCATGGCCGCGCAAGTCGATGCCATAGACCGCATAGCCCTGTGGCACCAGCGCATTCACCACATTGTCAAACAGGCCACTGTGACTGCCCAACCCGTGCACAATGCCGAGGATGGCGTGGGCTGGGGTGGCTGGATGCCAGCATTGGTAGTAGATCTCCAAACCATCAAGGCTCGTAACAGTGCCTTCAGAATGCGACATGGTCTGATCTCCAAGGGATAGGGTCTGCATGATGATACCCAATGGTTATTAGTGATTGGTCAGGTCATTAGCTAATGGTCATTAGTCACGGGAAGTTTGGCATTGGGCGTTGGGCGTTGGGCGTTGGGCGTTGAGCGCTAAGCGTTGGGCATTGGGCGTTGAGCATTGGGCGTTGGGCGTTGAGCATTCCTTGTACTCTTCACCCTTTTCTCCTTCCCTCCCTCCCCATCTCCCTCACCTTCCTTGATGTACCTGTGCTTGGAGGCTTAAGTCAAGGGCTTGCAAGGCTTGTGTGAGTGACTCGCTAGAGGCTTGGCTGATCAGCCATAGGTCAAAGGGTGGCTGGCTTAGGGTTGCGCCATAGGCGGCGCTCAGCGGTGGCACGGAGGGTTGGGGTGGGTTGCCCTCAGGGTTGACCAAATGCTGGTTAAAGAAGGCTAAACTCAGCGCCTGGATATAGTCTTCAAACGGAGTGGCGCTGGCGGCGGGTGTTGGCTGCGAAGACACT